>NZ_VATP01000016.1:0-143336 GCF_005781125.1 Escherichia sp. E2748 | reverse complement strand
AGCCCGGATACGTTGCCGTATACACACTTTCCAGGCGTGCTCCTTCAGCCACTCGGACACCTCACCAAATTGTTTTGCTGCCTGACCTCATGGGTGGCAACGGGGCGCTACTATAGGGAGTTGGAGTAAAACGGTCAAGAAGAATTTATATGGATTGATTCGTTTGGTTACGCAATGAACATACTGTTCGCGCCCGGAGATTTTGACCGTATGTGTTCTGGTCAATTGTTTATCAAAATCTATGCATAAAATATGAGATTGAAGAAGTACCAAATAGACCCTTTTTTTAGGTTGAAATGTAACTCATTGATTTTGTTTATTGCTTTTTTGATGTCTGGAAAAAGGGTTTAAATCTGCGACTTTGTAAGTTTTAACAGTAAATCAATCGGATAGTCTGCTATTATTCCAGCTCACTGCCGTACAGGCAGCTTAGAAAGAACGCCGTCAAAAGGCTGGCCGAAAAATTGCGCTCACTGCCGTACAGGCAGCTTAGAAATAACCCTCTTAGCATGTACGCGGTCGATGCTGGTTCACTGCCGTACAGGCAGCTTAGAAACGCCAATACTGCCGACAAAAACACAAAACTATGTTCACTGCCGTACAGGCAGCTTAGAAAAGCCACACAGATCCTTAATTCCAGTCCACAACGTTCACTGCCGTACAGGCAGCTTAGAAAATCTTCCGTGTCGTGAATAGAGCCTACAAACCGTTCACTGCCGTACAGGCAGCTTAGAAAGACGCGGAACGTGCTGATCTGCCGGGAATCGTGTTCACTGCCGTACAGGCAGCTTAGAAACTGTACGTAAATATTTACGTGCGTGGAATCAATGTTCACTGCCGTACAGGCAGCTTAGAAATCAACAGAGGCCAAAGCGCGGCGCATTTCAATGTTCACTGCCGTACAGGCAGCTTAGAAACACTCGGTGGTAATTGCACTACACTGTAAATAGTTCACTGCCGTACAGGCAGCTTAGAAAGTAACGTAACCGACGATAACCAGCCTCGCCAAGTTCACTGCCGTACAGGCAGCTTAGAAAACAGGGTGATTCCGGTTGCCACGCTGATATATGTTCACTGCCGTACAGGCAGCTTAGAAAGGAACGATTGTTCAGACTGAACGCGTTAACAGGTTCACTGCCGTACAGGCAGCTTAGAAAGCAGAACGGCCCCGCAATGACAGCTACTGAAGTGTTCACTGCCGTACAGGCAGCTTAGAAAATCCGCGTACTCCGCCGCCTGCCTGGCTGAACGTTCACTGCCGTACAGGCAGCTTAGAAACTTTCTTACGTGGAATTAGCAAATGCAATCGAGTTCACTGCCGTACAGGCAGCTTAGAAAGCTGTGATATCAGCGGGCTGAATCTGCTCTATGTTCACTGCCGTACAGGCAGCTTAGAAAATACAGCGGAGACGTAAAGCTCAGGTTGTGAAGTTCACTGCCGTACAGGCAGCTTAGAAAGTTCGTCGCGCTCAACGGCTATTGAGTCCGCCGTTCACTGCCGTACAGGCAGCTTAGAAAAGAACCATGACAACCGATCAGGTCAAAGCCCTGTTCACTGCCGTACAGGCAGTTTTCAAACACAACACTCCATCCTCCAATATTTATTCCCCGTAACTCCAAACGCAAAAAAGGCCGGTTAAACCGACCTTTTACTCGTTCTTTCTCTTCGCCCATCAGGCGGTAAAGCAATCAGCGACTACGGAAGACAATGCGGCCTTTGCTCAGGTCGTACGGGGTCAGTTCAACAGTCACTTTGTCGCCCGTCAGGATGCGGATGTAGTTTTTGCGCATTTTACCGGAGATGTGTGCAGTAACCACGTGACCGTTTTCTAACTCTACGCGGAACATGGTATTAGGCAACGTTTCAAGAACGGTACCTTGCATTTCAATATTGTCTTCTTTGGCCATCTAATCCTCTGGGGTATCACTACCGTAATTTGAACCGGCAAGATAATGCCGAAGTTCTGTAAATAAGTAAAGATTTGTGCGCTAATTCGCAACAAACAGGTTTGGCACATAACTCCGAAAACACACGGCTAAGCCGCACTATAAGCGCAACGTATAAGGGAGCGGTGAGATAAACGGTGGGCGTTACCTGACGCGAAAAATTCCTTATCGGCAGCGGAGTAATGAGCATAACCAACTCTGCGACCGCAATTATAACACTCTGGGGAGAAATGTGCCGAAAACATTCATTCTTGTGGTGAAAACAATCGCCGTGGTACCCAGAAATTATTTGGTAACCGTTCGGGGCGCAGTTGATTGAGATAATTGAGGTAATCCCGGCGAGGAATTTCGCAGGCACCAAGCGAGGCCGTATGGTCATTTAATACCTGGCAGTCGATAAGCTTGCCGCCGTGGCGGATAAATTCGTCACAAAAAACCAGGAGCGCTGTTTTCGAGGCATTCTCCATGCGGCTGAACATCGACTCGCCACAAAACAGTGTTCCCTGTGCTACGCCGTACATGCCGCCGACAATTTCGCCTTCACGCCACACTTCTATGGAATGGGCATGGCCCAACTCGTGAAGACGATGGTAGGCTTCGACGACGTCACGCGTTATCCAGGTCCCTTCTTCGCGATCGCTGGCGCAGCCTTCAATGACCTGACCAAACGCGTAATTCAGCGTGACGCGATAGGGAGAGCGCTTATGAAAACGTTTCATGCTGCGGCTGATATGCAGTGATTCTGGCCATAAAACCGCACGAGGATCAGGCGACCACCAGAGAATAGGATCGCCCGGAGAAAACCACGGGAAAATACCGCGCTGATAAGCCATGAGCAGCCGCGCAGGGCTAAGATCGCCTCCCAGCGCCAGCAGACCGTTAGGCTCACGTAATGCGCCTTCCGGGGAAGGGAAGGCTATTGAATGGCGAGAAAGCTGAACCAGGCGCATGACTGCAAAACTCCACTACGCAAGTCGGATCGTTCAATAATAGCTTACAAACCCTGCTTAAACTGGTAATAACGCCCCTGTCTGACAAGCAGTTCTGCATGAGTACCTTGTTCAATAATTTGCCCGTTGTCCATCACTATTATTTGCTGAAAATGTGAAAGTCCACGCAGCCGATGTGTAACCATCAATAGCGTTTTCTCACGCATCATTTCAGTCAGTAATTCGAGGATCTGACTTTCAGTCGTGGCATCTAAGCCTTCGGTTGGTTCATCCAGCAATACTAACGGCGCATCGTGCAATAGCGCACGGGCGATAGCCAGACGACGCAGTTCGCCGCCGGAAAGCTGACGTCCGCCTTCTCCCAACCAACTGTTGAGCCCTGTGTCTTCGAGTAGTTTCTCCAGACCGACGCGACGGAGAATTTCAGCAAGAGTCTCATCAGTAGCGCCAGGTGCGGCGAGTAACAGATTATCGCGCAGTGTGGCGCTAAACAGATGCACTCGCTGCGGCACAACGCTGATGGTCTGGCGCAATGTCGATTCATTCAGGTCAGAGATCGGGCTGCCGTTGAGCAAAATCTCACCCTGTTGCGGGTCCCATGCACGGGTTAGAAGTTGTAACAACGTTGATTTGCCGCATCCGGTTCGCCCGAGAATCGCAATATGTTCTCCGACGTTTGCCTGAAGAGAAATCCCTTTGAGCGCTTGTTGGGATTGTTCCGGATAAGTGAACACAACATCCCGTAATGTCAGGGAAACCTGCTCAGGAACGGCGGACTGAGTATCCGGAAAGGTCACTTCTGGTTTTTGGTCAGTTAAGTCAGTGATACGCACGGCAGAAGCAATAACTTGCCCCAGATGCTGAAATGCACCTGTCACCGGAGCCAGGGCTTCGAATGCAGCCAATGCACAGAAGACAAACAGCGCTATTAACGCGCCTGGCTGGCTATTACCGCCAACGCCGCCGGAGGCCATCCATAGCATCAGAATCACCGCCAGCGCGCCAATCAACAGCATAATTGCCTGCGAGAGCGCGGTCAGTTCGGACTGACGACGCTGCGCTTCCAGCCACTGAATTTCGGTGTTCTCTAACTGCGTACGATAACGATCGCTGGCACCAAAAATGGTCAGTTCAGCTTGCCCTTGCAGCCAGGCGGTTAACTGTTGGCGATACTGACCGCGAAGATGGGTAAGATTTTGCCCGGTGCTTTTTCCCGCTCGATAAAACAGCGGCGGCATCAGGAAAAGCGTCAGCAACATAATGCCGCCCAGCGTGAAGGCGAGGGTGAAATCAAGAAAACTTAACCCGACAGTCACCACCATAATTACCACAAAAGCCCCTACCAGCGGTGAGATAACGCGCAAGTAAAGATGATCGAGCGTATCAACATCGGCGACGACGCGGTTGAGCAATTCGCCCTGGCGATAGCGGGCCAGCCCGGCAGGGGAGAGAGGCAACAGCTTGCTGAAGGTGTAAATGCGCAAATGCTGCAACACGCGGAAAGTCGCATCGTGACTCACCAGACGTTCAAAATAGCGCCCGGCGGTGCGGGTGATTGCCGCGCCACGTACACCTGCGGCAGGTAGCATGTAGTTAAAGCTGTACAGTCCTGCAACTCCCGCCACTGCCGAAGCGGAGAGGAACCAACCAGAAAGCGTCAACAAGCCGATACTGGCGAGCAGTGTGACAATTGCCAGCACAATACCAAGACTTAACATCCACTTATGACGCTTATATAGAGCCAGATAAGGAAGTAACGCGTGCATTTAAATCTCCTCCTGACGGTGGGCCAGCAACGTGGCGAATGGACCGTTAGCCACGCTTAAATCAGCGTAACAACCTTGCTCGATAATTTGGCCATCCTGCATCACCCAAATGACGTCCCAGTCAGCGAGATCTTCTAATTGGTGGGTGACCATCAGCGTTGTCTGGCGCTGCGAGGCTGCGTTTAGCGCCTGCATCACACGCTGCTCGCTGTGTGCATCGAGGCTGGCTGCAGGTTCATCCAGTAATAACAGTGAGCAGGGATGAAGTAATGCACGCGCTACGGCCACACGTTGTGCCTGACCTACGGAAAGGCGAGCTGCCTGATCGCCCACGGGAGTATCGATGCCTTGCGGCAGGAGCGGCAGAAACTCACTGACCCAGGCGTTATCCAGGGCCGTTTGTAACTCTTGCTCGCTGGCATCCGGTCGTGCCAGCAGCACATTGTCTCGTACTGTTGCTGCGGGTAATTGCGGATTCTGGCCAACCCATGAGAGATGTTTTCGCCATGATTCCGGAGATAAATCCCGCAATTCAATGCCGTTGATTTGCAGCGAGCCTTGATAAGAGAGAAAACCGGAAAGCGCATTTAATAGTGAACTTTTCCCGGATCCGCTTCGTCCCACCAGTACCGCACGTTTGCCTGCAGGTAGTATAAAGTTCAGCGGGCCAGCCAGTGTTTTACCTTCAGGCGATGTGATGAACAGATCTTTGGCTTCAATGGTCACTGGTTCGGTAGACGTTAACTCAACGTCACCACGCTGTGGATGGGCGAGCGGTGTTTCCATAAATGTTTTCAGGCTGTCAGCCGCGCCAACAGCCTGGGCTTTGGCATGATAAAACGTGCCGAGATCACGTAACGGCTGGAAAAACTCGGGGGCGAGGATCAACGCAAGGAAGCCCGCAGCCAACGTCACGCCAGTGCTGTAGTGGCCGAAATCCAGCTCACCAAGATAAGAGAAACCAAAGTACACCGCGACCAAGGCAATCGACAGCGAGGTAAAGAATTCAAGAATACCGGAGGATAAAAACGCCAGGCGTAATACTTCCATGGTCCGTTGGCGAAAATCTTCCGAAGCCGAACGGATACTTTCAATTTCAGCCTCGCCACGACCAAAAATACGCAGGGTTTCCATGCCGCGCAGACGATCGAGAAAATGCCCACTTAAGCGAGCAAGCGCGAGAAAGTTGCGTCGGTTAGCATCGGCAGCACCCATCCCAACTAAAGCCATAAACAACGGAATTAACGGTGCAGTGCCGAGTAAAATAAGTGCCGCGGCCCAGTTAGAAGGGAAAATTGCGACGACAATCAGTAGTGGCACTGAGACTGCCAGCGCCATTTGCGGTAGGTAGCGAGCATAGTAATCATGCATATCGTCAATTTGCTCAAGCACCAGCGTCGCCCAGCTCCCCGCAGGTTTGCCCTGAATCCAGGCCGGCCCCGCCTGCTGCAAACGGTCAAGAACCTGGCGGCGGATGGCAAAACGAATATGTTGCCCGGCGTGATAGCCCACCCGTTCGCGTAACCAGACCACCCATGCACGCAGCACAAAGGTCATCACCAGCAAGGTAAAGGGAAGTAGCAAGGCTTCTCGGGGGATGTTCTCCATGATCATATGTTGCAGAATTCGCGCCATAAACCAGGCCTGGGCAATTATTAATATGCCGCTCACAAAGCCCAGCAGACGAGAAATATTCAGCCAACGTTGGGAGATGACGCTTTGCTGTTTTAACCAGCGGGTTAACTCTTTTTGACGGGATTTATTCATTGCACGCTTAGCAGGTGAGTTATCAGAATTATTTGCAGAGCAATGTTACAACGGGGAAAAAATAAAGGCGACCCATAGTCGCATGGTGTCGCCTTCTTTACTTTTGTTACTGATTTGTAAAATTATTTTGCGTCAGCTAAACCGTCGAGGTAGCGTTCCGCATCAAGTGCTGCCATGCAGCCTGTACCGGCAGAAGTAATGGCCTGGCGATAAATATGATCCATCACGTCACCTGCGGCAAAGACGCCCGGAATGCTGGTCTGGGTGGCATTACCATGAATACCCGACTGCACTTTGATGTAGCCGTTTTCCAGTTCCAGTTGTCCTTCAAAAATAGCCGTGTTCGGACTGTGACCGATAGCAACAAACAGACCAGCAACGTCGAGAGACTCGATATTATCGCTGTTTTGCGTATCGCGCAGACGAACGCCAGTGACGCCCATCTGATCGCCGATCACTTCTTCCAGCGTACGGTTGGTGTGCAGAATGATGTTGCCGTTCTCCACTTTGTCCATAAGACGCTTAATGAGGATTTTTTCCGCACGGAAACCATCGCGGCGGTGGATCAAATGTACTTCGGAAGCGATGTTAGACAGATACAGCGCCTCTTCAACTGCGGTATTGCCACCGCCGATGACCGCCACTTTCTGATTGCGATAGAAAAATCCATCGCAGGTTGCACAGGCAGAAACCCCACGGCCTTTAAAGGCTTCTTCAGAGGGCAGGCCGAGATAGCGTGCAGAAGCCCCGGTGGCAATAATCAGCGCATCGCAGGTATATTCGCCGTTATCGCCAGTCAGGCGGAACGGACGATTCTGCAAATCCACTTTATTGATGTGGTCAAAAATAATTTCAGTTTCAAACTTGGTAGCATGTTCATGCATGCGTTCCATGAGCAACGGGCCGGTCAGATCATTTGGATCTCCTGGCCAGTTTTCTACTTCAGTGGTCGTCGTCAGCTGGCCGCCTTTTTCCATGCCGGTAATCAGCACCGGTTGCAGGTTGGCGCGTGCCGCGTAGACAGCAGCGGTATATCCCGCCGGGCCTGAGCCCAGGATAAGCAGTTTACTGTGTTTGGTCGTGCCCATGAGATCCCCATAGTTGTTGGCAGACAATGGGCAGGATTGTAGGGAATTTACAGACGTAAAAAAAGAGTATGACGATTTTGTTAACGATTTGTGCAATCGTCAAAAGCGATAATCGTGTCAAATTCTCCCGTCATTATCACGTCTGCTACTTAATTTTTCCGGTTTATAAGCCGATTAAATGATGATTAAACGTCACTGTTAATGAATAACTGGCATGTTGTACTAAAAAACGATGTTTTGCTTTGACAATCACCTGGTGTTTTGCGAAAACATTCGAGGAAGAAAAAAACAGTATTGTTATGTGCGCATAATCATGCATGTAAATACCATGTTTACCGTGCTAGTGAAATCTACGCATGGCGTGGACAGACGCCATTCGTGATGTCGATAGCTGCCTCAAGGCAACGGTCTTCTCACCGTAGACCCAGGCATTGCGAGCCGTGAATCTTAATGATTTCGGTCTATCGTGACAGGTAGCGACTCTGAACAGTGATGTCTTCAGGGTCAGACAGGAGTAGGGAAGGAATACAGAGAGACAATAATAATGGTAGATAGCAAGAAGCGCCCTGGCAAAGATCTCGACCGTATCGATCGTAACATTCTTAATGAGTTGCAAAAGGATGGGCGTATTTCTAACGTCGAGCTTTCTAAACGTGTGGGACTTTCCCCAACGCCGTGCCTTGAGCGTGTGCGTCGGCTGGAAAGACAAGGGTTTATTCAGGGCTATACGGCGCTGTTGAACCCGCATTATCTGGATGCATCACTTCTGGTATTCGTTGAGATTACTCTGAATCGTGGCGCTCCGGATGTGTTTGAACAATTCAATACTGCTGTGCAAAAACTTGAAGAAATTCAGGAGTGTCATTTAGTATCCGGTGATTTCGACTACCTGTTGAAAACACGCGTGCCGGATATGTCAGCTTATCGTAAGCTGCTAGGGGAAACCCTGCTGCGTCTGCCTGGCGTCAATGACACACGGACATACGTTGTTATGGAAGAAGTCAAGCAGAGTAATCGTCTGGTTATTAAGACGCGCTAACACGGAACAGGTGCAAAATAGGCGTATTTTGATTACACTCCTGTTAATCCATACAGCAACAGTACTGGGGTAACCTGGTGCTGTTGTCCGTTTTAGCATCGGGCAGGAAAAGCCTGTAACCTGGAGAGCCTTTCTTGAGCCAGGAATACACTGAAGACAAAGAAGTCACATTGACAAAGTTAAGCAGCGGGCGCCGACTTCTGGAGGCGTTGCTGATTCTTATTGTCCTGTTTGCCGTCTGGTTGATGGCAGCCTTATTAAGCTTTAACCCTTCGGACCCCAGCTGGTCGCAAACGGCCTGGCATGAGCCTATCCATAATTTAGGCGGGACGCCTGGCGCGTGGCTGGCAGATACGCTGTTCTTCATTTTTGGCGTGATGGCTTACACCATCCCGGTCATTATTGTTGGCGGCTGTTGGTTTGCCTGGCGTCATCAGTCCAGCGATGAGTACGTTGACTATTTCGCCGTTTCGCTAAGAATTATTGGCGTGCTGGCGCTTATCCTTACGTCCTGTGGCCTTGCGGCAATCAACGCGGACGACATCTGGTATTTTGCCTCCGGTGGTGTAATCGGTAGTTTATTAAGCACTACGCTGCAGCCGCTGTTGCACAGCAGTGGCGGGACCATTGCGCTGCTCTGTGTTTGGGCGGCTGGCCTGACGCTGTTTACCGGCTGGTCCTGGGTGACCATTGCCGAAAAACTGGGGGGCTGGATTTTAAACATCCTCACTTTCGCCAGTAACCGCACTCGTCGCGATGATACCTGGGTTGATGAAGAAGAGTATGAAGACGACGAAGAGTATGAAGACGAAAAAAACGGCAAACAGCATGAATCGCGCCGTGCTCGTATTCTTCGTGGCGCGTTAGCGCGTCGTAAACGTCTGGCGGAAAAATTCATCAATCCGATGGGGCGGCAAACAGACGCTGCATTGTTCTCCGGTAAGCGGATGGATGATGAAGACGACATTACCTACACTGCGCGCGGCGTAGCCGCTGATCCTGATGATGTCCTCTTTTCGGGCAACCGTGCAACGCAGCCAGAATATGACGAATACGATCCATTATTAAACGGTGCACCAATTACCGAACCTGTTGCTGCGGTAGCTGCTGCTACCACGGCGACGCAAAGCTGGGCAGCTCCGGTTGAACCTGTTACTCAGACGCCGCCTGTTGCGTCGGTTGATGTTCCACCTGCTCAACCTGCTGTTGCCTGGCAGCCTGCGCCAAGGCCGCAAACGGGCGATTCGGTCATTGCCCCAGCGCCGGAAGGTTATCCGCAACAACCTGTGCAGTCACAGCAGCCATATTATGCGCCTGCTGCGGAACAACCTGTTCAACAACCATATTATGCGCCAGTGCCTGAACAGTCGGTTCAGCAGCCATATTATGCGCCTGTTGCGGAACAACCTGTTCAACAACCATATTATGCACCAGTGCCTGAACAGCCGGTTCAGCAGCCGTATTATGCGCCTGTTGCGGAACAACCTGTTCAACAACCATATTATGCGCCAGTGCCTGAACAACCAGTGGCTGATAACGCGTGGCAAGCCGAGGGGACACAATCCACTTTTGCGGCGCAGTCTACATACCAGCCTGAGCAAACCTACCAGCAGCCAGCCGTTCAGGAGACGTTGCGTCAACAGCCGCAACCGGTTGAACAGCCGCCTGTTGTAGAACCTGAACCGGTTGTTGAAGAAACAAAACCTGCGCGTCCGCCGCTTTACTACTTTGAAGAAGTTGAAGAGAAGCGTGCGCGCGAACGTGAGCAGCTCGCCGCCTGGTATCAGCCTATTCCTGAACCAGTTAAAGAACCTGAGCCTGTTAGACCTGTTCAGTCAGCTAAATCTGTTCAGTCATCGCCGACTGCTGCCGCAGTCCCTCCGGTAGAAGCCGTGGCTGGTGTTTCGCCGCTGGCATCGGGCGTGAAGAAAGCGACTCTGGCGACGGGGGCCGCAGCAACGGTTGCTGCACCTGTTTTTAGCCTGGCAAATAGCGGTGGACCTCGACCACAAGTGAAAGAGGGGATAGGCCCGCAGTTGCCACGACCAAAGCGTATTCGTGTTCCGACTCGTCGTGAACTGGCATCGTATGGCATTAAACTACCTTCACAACGAGCCGCCGAAGAGAAAGCTCGCGAAGCGCAGCGCAATCAATACGATTCTGGCGATCAGTATAACGATGATGAAATCGATGCGATGCAGCAAGATGAGTTGGCACGTCAGTTTGCCCAGGCACAGCAGCAACGCTATGGTGAACAGTATCAGCATGATGCGCCAGTTAACCCTGAAGATGAAGATACAGCGGCGGAGGCTGAACTGGCTCGTCAGTTTGCCCAGACTCAGCAGCAACGTTATTCCGGTGAACAACCTGCGGGAGCAAATCCATTCTCGCTGAATGATTTTGAATTTTCACCGATGAAAGCGTTGGTGGATGATGGCCCACACGAGCCACTGTTTACGCCCATTGTTGAACCACAGCAACCGGTAGCGCCGCAGCAGCAGTATCAGCAGCCACAGCAACCGGTAGCGCCGCAGCAGCAGTATCTGCAGCCGCAACAACCGGTGGCACCGCAGCCGCAGTATCAACAGCCGCAGCAGCCAGTAGCGCCGCAGCCGCAATATCAGCAGCCGCAGCAACCGGTAGCGCCGCAGCCGCAATATCAGCAGCCGCAGCAACCGGTAGCGCCACAGCCGCAATATCAGCAGCCGCAGCAACCGGTAGCACCACAGCCGCAGGATACCCTGCTTCATCCGTTGTTAATGCGCAACGGTGATAGCCGTCCGTTGCATAAACCAACGACGCCACTACCCTCGCTGGATTTGCTGACACCACCGCCAAGCGAAGTTGAGCCAGTAGATACCTTTGCGCTTGAGCAAATGGCGCGTCTGGTAGAAGCACGGCTGGCCGATTTCCGCATTAAAGCTGATGTGGTCAATTATTCACCAGGACCTGTAATCACCCGTTTTGAGTTGAACCTGGCGCCGGGCGTAAAAGCCGCACGTATTTCTAACCTGTCACGCGACCTTGCCCGTTCATTGTCGACCGTGGCGGTGCGTGTGGTTGAAGTCATTCCTGGTAAACCTTACGTAGGTCTGGAGTTGCCGAACAAAAAACGACAAACCGTTTATCTGCGCGAAGTGCTGGATAACGCGAAGTTCCGTGATAACCCATCGCCGCTGACGATTGTTTTGGGTAAAGATATCGCAGGCGATCCGGTCGTAGCCGATCTGGCTAAAATGCCTCACTTGCTGGTTGCGGGGACCACTGGTTCCGGTAAGTCGGTGGGTGTAAACGCCATGATCCTGAGCATGCTCTATAAAGCGCAGCCGGAAGATGTTCGTTTCATTATGATCGACCCGAAAATGCTGGAGCTTTCGGTTTATGAAGGTATCCCGCATCTGTTAACGGAAGTCGTAACAGACATGAAAGATGCTGCCAACGCTCTGCGCTGGTGCGTAAATGAAATGGAACGCCGTTATAAGCTGATGTCGGCACTGGGAGTGCGTAATCTTGCGGGGTATAACGAAAAAATTGCTGAAGCGGACCGAATGATGCGTCCGATTCCAGACCCGTACTGGAAGCCAGGTGACAGTATGGATGCGCAGCATCCAGTGCTGAAAAAAGAGCCGTACATTGTAGTGCTGGTGGATGAATTTGCCGACCTGATGATGACGGTAGGTAAAAAAGTGGAAGAGTTGATTGCGCGTCTGGCGCAAAAAGCCCGTGCCGCAGGTATTCACCTCGTGCTGGCAACGCAGCGCCCTTCGGTGGATGTTATTACGGGGCTGATTAAAGCGAACATTCCAACCCGTATCGCCTTTACTGTATCCAGCAAGATCGACTCACGTACCATTCTTGATCAGGCTGGCGCGGAATCACTGCTTGGTATGGGGGATATGCTTTACTCCGGGCCGAACTCAACCATGCCGGTACGTGTCCATGGTGCTTTTGTTCGCGATCAGGAAGTTCATGCTGTGGTGCAGGACTGGAAAGCGCGTGGTCGTCCGCAGTATGTAGATGGCATCACCTCCGACAGCGAAAGCGAAGGCGGAGCTGGTGGTTTCGACGGTGCTGAAGAACTGGATCCGCTATTCGATCAGGCGGTGGCGTTTGTCACTGAAAAACGCAAAGCGTCTATTTCTGGTGTTCAGCGTCAGTTCCGCATCGGTTACAACCGTGCTGCACGCATTGTTGAACAGATGGAAGCGCAAGGGATCGTCAGCGAACAGGGTCACAACGGTAATCGTGAAGTACTGGCTCCGCCACCGTTTGACTAATTAGTGCATCGTAGGCCGGATAAGACGCGATAGTGTCGCATCCGGCACTCTATCAACTGAAAATTCAGTATTTTCTTCTTTCCTCAAGCTGATTATTAGCCTGGAATAGAGAGTAGAGGGAACTCCCGATCGGGAGTGACGTAATTTGAGGAACAATGATGAAAAAAATTGCCATCACCTGTGCATTACTCTCAAGTTTAGTGGCGTCCAGTGTTTGGGCTGATGCCGCAAGCGATCTGAAAAGCCGTCTGGATAAAGTCAGCAGCTTCCACGCCAGCTTCACACAAAAAGTGACTGACGGTAGCGGCGCGGCGGTGCAGGAAGGTCAGGGCGATCTGTGGGTCAAACGCCCTAATTTGTTCAACTGGCATATGACGCAACCTGATGAAAGCATTCTGGTTTCTGATGGTAAAACACTGTGGTTCTATAACCCGTTTGTTGAACAGGCTACGGCGACCTGGCTGAAAGATGCCACCGGGAATACGCCATTTATGCTGATCGCACGTAACCAGTCCAGCGACTGGCAGCAGTACAACATCAAACAGAACGGCGATGATTTTGTCCTGACGCCGAAAGCCAGCAATGGCAATCTGAAGCAGTTCACTATTAACGTGGGCCGTGATGGCACCATCCATCAATTCAGCGCGGTGGAACAGGACGATCAACGCAGCAGTTATCAGCTGAAATCCCAGCAAAATGGGGCTGTGGATGCAGCGAAATTTACCTTCACCCCGCCGCAAGGCGTAACGGTAGATGATCAACGTAAGTAGAGGCACCTGAGTGAGCAATCTGTCGCTCGATTTTTCGGATAATACTTTTCAACCTCTGGCCGCACGTATGCGGCCAGAAAATTTAGCACAGTATATCGGTCAGCAACATTTGCTGGCTGCGGGGAAGCCGTTGCCGCGGGCTATCGAAGCCGGACATCTGCATTCCATGATCCTCTGGGGGCCGCCAGGTACCGGTAAAACTACCCTTGCGGAAGTGATCGCCCGCTATGCAAATGCTGATGTGGAACGTATTTCTGCTGTCACTTCTGGCGTGAAAGAAATTCGCGAAGCGATAGAGCGCGCGCGGCAAAACCGCAATGCCGGCCGCCGTACCATTTTGTTTGTCGATGAAGTGCATCGCTTTAATAAAAGCCAACAGGATGCGTTTCTGCCGCACATTGAAGATGGCACCATCACGTTTATTGGCGCAACCACTGAAAACCCGTCGTTTGAGCTTAATTCGGCGCTACTTTCCCGTGCTCGTGTCTATTTGCTCAAATCCCTGACCACCGAGGATATAGAGCAAGTACTGACTCAGGCGATGGAAGACAAAACCCGCGGCTACGGTGGGCAGGATATTGTTCTGCCAGATGAAACACGCCGCGCGATTGCTGAACTGGTGAATGGCGACGCGCGCCGGGCGTTAAATACGCTGGAAATGATGGCGGATATGGCCGAAGTCGATGACAGCGGCAAACGTGTCCTGAAGCCTGAGTTACTCACCGAAATTGCAGGTGAGCGTAGCGCTCGTTTTGATAACAAAGGTGATCGCTTTTACGATCTGATTTCCGCGCTGCATAAATCGGTACGCGGTAGCGCACCTGATGCGGCGCTGTACTGGTATGCGCGGATTATTACTGCGGGCGGTGATCCGTTATATGTCGCACGTCGCTGCCTGGCGATTGCTTCAGAAGATATCGGTAACGCCGATCCGCGGGCGATGCAGGTGGCGATTGCTGCCTGGGATTGCTTTACCCGCGTAGGTCCGGCAGAAGGTGAACGCGCCATTGCCCAGGCGATTGTTTATCTCGCGTGTGCGCCAAAAAGTAACGCTGTCTACACCGCGTTTAAAGCCGCGTTAGCTGATGCCCGTGAACGTCCGGATTATGACGTGCCGGTACACCTGCGTAATGCGCCAACCAAACTGATGAAGGAAATGGGCTACGGTCAGGAATATCGTTACGCCCACGATGAAGCAAACGCTTATGCTGCCGGTGAGGTTTACTTCCCGCCGGAAATAGCACAAACGCGCTATTATTTCCCGACAAACAGAGGCCTTGAAGGCAAGATTGGCGAAAAGCTCGCCTGGCTGGCTGAACAGGATCAAAATAGCCCCATAAAACGCTACCGTTAATGTTATCGTTGCGGTAATGTTGTTACTGTATCCCTGTGGTCGCAGGCTGTGGCCACATCTCCCATTTAATTCGATAAGCACAGGATAAGCATGCTCGATCCCAATCTGCTGCGTAATGAGCCAGACGCAGTCGCTGAAAAACTGGCACGCCGGGGCTTTAAGCTGGATGTAGATAAGCTGGGCGCTCTTGAAGAGCGTCGTAAAGTATTGCAGGTCAAAACGGAAAACCTGCAAGCAGAGCGTAACTCTCGATCGAAATCCATCGGCCAGGCGAAAGCGCGCGGGGAAGATATCGAGCCTTTACGTCTGGAAGTGAACAAACTGGGCGAAGAGCTGGATGCAGCAAAAGCCGAGCTGGATGCTTTACAGGCTGAAATTCGCGATATCGCGCTGACAATCCCTAACCTGCCTGCAGATGAAGTGCCGGTTGGTAAAGATGAAAATGACAACGTTGAAGTCAGCCGCTGGGGGACCCCGCGTGAATTTGACTTCGAAGTTCGTGACCACGTGACGCTGGGTGAAATGCACTCCGGCCTCGACTTTGCGGCAGCGGTTAAGCTGACAGGTTCGCGCTTTGTGGTGATGAAAGGGCAGATCGCTCGCATGCACCGCGCACTGTCGCAGTTTATGCTGGACCTGCACACCGAGCAGCATGGCTATAGCGAAAACTATGTCCCGTACCTGGTTAACCAGGATACGCTGTACGGTACGGGTCAGTTGCCGAAGTTTGCTGGCGATCTGTTCCATACTCGTCCGCTGGAAGAAGAAGCTGATACCAGTAACTACGCGCTGATCCCAACTGCAGAAGTTCCGCTGACCAACCTGGTTCGCGGTGAAATCATCGATGAAGATGATCTGCCGATCAAAATGACCGCTCATACCCCATGCTTCCGTTCTGAAGCTGGTTCTTATGGTCGTGATACCCGTGGTCTGATTCGTATGCACCAGTTCGACAAAGTTGAAATGGTTCAGATCGTGCGTCCGGAAGATTCAATGGCGGCACTTGAAGAGATGACTGGTCATGCGGAAAAAGTCCTGCAACTGCTGGGCCTGCCGTACCGCAAAATCATCCTTTGCACTGGCGACATGGGCTTTGGCGCTTGCAAAACTTACGACCTGGAAGTATGGATCCCGGCACAGAACACCTACCGCGAGATCTCTTCCTGCTCCAACGTCTGGGATTTCCAGGCGCGTCGTATGCAGGCACGTTGCCGCAGTAAGTCTGACAAGAAAACCCGTCTGGTTCATACCCTGAACGGTTCTGGTCTGGCTGTTGGTCGTACGCTGGTTGCGGTAATGGAAAACTATCAGCAGGCTGATGGTCGTATTGAAGTACCAGAAGTTCTGCGCCCGTATATGAACGGACTGGAATATATCGGCTAATATCCAACTATTCTGAATCTAAAAAGCGCCTGAGGGCGCTTTTTTTATCTCCCTTTGATACCAAACAATAATTACAGCTGACTTAAGCGCAATACTACTTTCGAGTGAAAATCTACCTATCCCGTTGATTTTCAAATTATTCGATGTATACAAACCTATATAGCGCGCCGCTATGAAAATAATTACACAAGACGGTTTGTTACTGGAATCAATCGTAAGCAAGCTTGAGTGAGCCATTATGAAAACGAAAATTCCTGATGCGGTATTGGCTGCTGAGGTGAGTCGCCGTGGTTTGGTAAAAACGACAGCGATCGGCGGCCTGGCGATGGCCAGCAGCGCGTTAACATTACCCTTTAGCCGGATTGCGCACGCTGCTAATAGTGTCGCTCCGGCAAATTCAGACGAAAAGGTGATATGGAGCGCCTGTACTGTTAACTGTGGCAGCCGCTGTCCACTGCGTATGCATGTAGTGGACGGCGAAATCAAATATGTCGAAACGGATAATACCGGGGATGACAATTACGAAGGACTGCACCAGGTGCGCGCGTGCCTGCGTGGGCGTTCTATGCGTCGCCGCGTTTACAATCCCGACCGCCTGAAATATCCGATGAAACGAGTAGGTGCTCGTGGCGAAGGTAAGTTTGAGCGTATTAGTTGGGAAGAAGCCTACGATATCATCGCCACGAATATGCAGCGCCTGATAAAAGAGTACGGTAACGAATCCATCTATCTGAACTATGGTACCGGTACGCTGGGTGGCACCATGACCCGTTCCTGGCCGCCGGGAAATACTCTGGTAGCGCGTTTGATGAACTGCTGCGGCGGTTATCTGAACCATTATGGTGACTACTCCTCGGCGCAAATAGCCGAAGGTTTGAACTATACCTATGGCGGCTGGGCCGATGGCAACAGTCCGTCAGATATCGAAAATAGTAAACTGGTGGTGCTATTTGGTAACAACCCTGGCGAGACGCGTATGAGCGGCGGCGGGGTGACCTATTACCTGGAGCAGGCGCGGCAAAAATCAAATGCACGTATGATCATTATCGATCCGCGCTATACCGATACGGGCGCCGGACGCGAAGATGAATGGATCCCGATTCGTCCGGGAACAGATGCGGCACTGGTTAACGGTCTGGCGTATGTCATGATCACCGAAAACCTGGTTGATCAGGAATTCCTCGACAAATATTGTGTCGGCTACGACGAAAAAACGTTGCCTGCCAGCGCGCCGAAAAATGGTCACTACAAAGCGTATATTCTGGGTGATGGGCCAGACGGTGTTGCCAAAACACCGGAATGGGCCTCGCAAATTACCGGTATCCCGGCAGATAAAATCATCAAACTTGCTCGTGAAATCGGTAGCACCAAACCGGCATTTATCAGCCAGGGGTGGGGGCCGCAGCGCCATGCCAACGGTGAAATCGCCACGCGTGCCATTTCGATGCTGGCAATCCTCACCGGGAACGTCGGTATTAACGGTGGTAACAGCGGTGCGCGAGAAGGTTCATACAGCTTACCGTTTGTGCGGATGCCTACCCTGGAAAACCCGATTCAGACCAGCATTTCCATGTTTATGTGGACCGATGCCATTGAACGTGGCCCGGAAATGACGGCACTGCGTGACGGTGTGCGCGGGAAAGATAAGCTGGATGTTCCGATCAAGATGATCTGGAACTATGCCGGTAACTGCCTGATTAACCAGCATTCGGAAATCAACCGTACCCATGAAATCCTCCAGGATGATAAGAAGTGTGAGCTGATTGTGGTTATCGACTGCCACATGACCTCATCGGCGAAATATGCTGACATCCTGCTGCCGGACTGCACTGCCTCCGAACAGATGGACTTTGCGCTGGATGCATCCTGCGGGAATATGTCTTACGTCATTTTCAATGACCAGGTCATTAAACCGCGTTTTGAATGTAAGACTATCTATGAGATGACCAGCGAACTGGCAAAACGTCTTGGCGTCGAGCAACAGTTTACTGAAGGTCGTACCCAGGAAGAGTGGATGCGTCACCTGTATGCCCAGTCACGCGAAGCGATTCCGGAACTGCCAACCTTTGAAGAGTTCCGCAAACAAGGGATCTTTAAAAAGCGCGATCCGCAAGGGCATCACGTCGCTTACAAAGCCTTCCGTGAAGATCCGCAGGCAAATCCACTGACCACGCCATCGGGCAAAATTGAGATCTATTCACAGGCGCTGGCTGACATTGCCGCCACCTGGGAATTGCCGGAAGGCGATGTGATCGATCCGCTGCCGATCTATACACCGGGCTTTGAAAGTTATCAGGATCCGCTCAACAAACAGTATCCGCTGCAGCTTACGGGGTTCCATTACAAATCTCGTGTTCACTCGACTTACGGTAACGTAGACGTGCTGAAAGCAGCTTGCCGTCAGGAAATGTGGATCAACCCACTTGATGCGCAAAAACGTGGTATCAGCAACGGCGATAAGGTGCGGATCTTTAACGATCGTGGTGAAGTCCATATTGAGGCGAAAGTGACGCCACGAATGATGCCGGGCGTGGTCGCATTGGGCGAAGGTGCCTGGTATGACCCGGATGCGAAACGTGTCGATAAGGGCGGTTGTATTAACGTACTGACCACTCAACGTCCGTCTCCTCTTGCCAAGGGGAATCCATCACATACGAACCTTGTTCAGGTTGAAAAGGTGTAAGGAGTAACCGATGACAACCCAGTATGGATTTTTTATTGATTCCAGCCGTTGCACCGGTTGCAAAACCTGCGAGCTGGCCTGTAAAGACTACAAAGATCTGACGCCGGAAGTTAGTTTCCGCCGCATTTATGAATATGCTGGTGGAGACTGGCAGGAAGATAACGGCGTCTGGCATCAAAACGTATTTGCCTACTATTTGTCGATTTCATGCAACCACTGCGAAGATCCGGCTTGTACCAAAGTCTGCCCAAGCGGTGCGATGCATAAACGTGAAGATGGTTTTGTCGTTGTCGATGAAGATGTGTGTATTGGCTGTCGTTACTGCCATATGGCCTGCCCGTATGGCGCACCGCAGTACAACGCAACCAAAGGTCATATGACCAAATGTGATGGTTGCTATGACCGCGTCGCAGAAGGTAAAAAACCGATCTGCGTCGAATCTTGCCCGCTACGGGCGCTGGATTTCGGACCTATCGACGAGCTGCGTAAAAAACACGGCGATCTGGCGGCTGTTGCGCCGTTGCCGCGTGCGCACTTCACCAAACCGAATATTGTGATTAAACCTAACGCCAATAGCCGCCCAACCGGGGATACCACTGGCTATCTGGCAAACCCGAAGGAGGTGTGAGATGGGAAGTGGATGGCATGAATGGCCGCTGATGATCTTCACGGTCTTCGGGCAATGTGTGGTGGGCGGTTTTATCGTTCTGGCTTTGGCACTGCTCAAAGGCGATCTGCGAGCAGAAGCCCAGCAGCGTGTTATCGCCTGCATGTTTGGCTTATGGGTTCTGATGGGCATTGGGTTTATCGCCTCTATGCTCCATCTTGGCTCACCAATGCGCGCCTTTAACTCGCTTAACCGGGTAGGGGCTTCAGCACTGAGTAACGAAATCGCCAGCGGTTCGATCTTTTTTGCCGTAGGCGGAATCGGCTGGTTGTTGGCGATGCTGAAAAAATTGTCACCGGCATTACGCACGCTTTGGCTGGTGGTGACGATGGTTCTCGGCGTGGTCTTTGTCTGGATGATGGTGCGTGTCTATAACAGCATCGATACCGTACCGACCTGGTACAGCATCTGGACGCCGATGGGCTTCTTCCTGACCATGTTTATGGGCGGACCGTTGCTGGGTTACCTGTTGCTGAGCCTGGCAGGCGTCGATGGATGGGCGATGCGTCTGTTGCCTGCAATTTCCGTGTTGGCACTGGTGGTGAGTGGCGTGATGTCAGTAATGCAGGGCGCAGAACTGGCGACCATTCATAGTTCAGTGCAACAGGCTGCCGCACTGGTGCCTGACTACGGTGCGCTGATGTCCTGGCGGATTGTGCTTTTGGCCGTGGCACTGTGCATGTGGATTGCACCGCAGGTGAAAGGCTTTCAGCCTGCGGTGCCTCTGCTTTCCGTATCATTCATCCTGCTTCTTGCAGGGGAATTAATCGGCCGCGGGGTATTCTACGGTTTGCATATGACCGTTGGCATGGCCGTTGCCAGTTAAGGTGTAATAACCGGGGTTTCGGCCCCGGTTATCTCTTATTTCTGTTTCGTTAACGTGTCATAACTGGTCATCAAATTACGATAATCAGGAATGTGGTTAGAGAACAACGTCGCCAGCCCCTCAATATCGTTACGCCAGTCGCGGTGCAACTCACAAGCCACGCCGAACCATGTCATCAATTGAGCGCCAGCTTGTGACATACGATCCCACGCTGAATGCCGGGTAATCTCGTTAAAGGTTCCAGAAGCGTCGGTTACCACAAAGACATCAAACCCTTCTTCAATAGCCGAAAGCGCCGGGAATGCTACGCAAACCTCGGTTACCACCCCTGCAATAATCAGTTGTTTTTTACCTGTCGCTTTAACTGCTTTGACAAAATCTTCGTTATCCCAGGCGTTAATATTTCCAGGACGCGCAATATAAGGCGCATCCGGAAACTGTGCTTTCAGCTCGGGGACTAATGGGCCGTTAGGGCCGGTTTCAAAACTGGTGGTGAGAATGGTGGGGAGATTGAAATATTTTGCTAAGTCACCCAGCGCCAGCACGTTATTTTTGAATTTGTCGGGGTCAATATCCCGCACAAGGGAAAGCAAACCAGCCTGGTGATCAACTAACAAAACAGCAGCATCATTTTTATCGAGACGAACATACGGTTTGGTCATTCTCTTCTCCTTTCGAGAGTCAGTGATACGCCTGAAAGCGTTCAGGCGCGATGCGTTGCCTTGAAAGCATAGACGGGAAATCTTAGTTTGCTGTGACCATGAAATTTTTCGACTGAACGAAGCGCATGATGTTTGTGTTAGATCAATAAAAACAAGTAGATGAGATTAATTGTCTTTTTATTATTAGTGTTATGAATGAGTAATATCAATCGATAATACAGCCGCTGCGTTATGGGGGTATTTTACCCCATTGACAATGTTTTTAGCGGTGGCATGATGCGCATAAAATTTGAACTTCCTCACGGTTTTTATCCATGTCCACGTATACCCGGCCTGTCATGCTTTTGCTGTCTGGCCTGCTTTTGTTGACCTTAGCGATCGCAGTGTTAAATACACTCGTGCCGCTATGGCTCGCCCAGGAGCACTTGCCCACATGGCAGGTCGGCGTCGTCAGTTCGTCATATTTTACCGGCAATCTGGTGGGGACTTTACTGACAGGGTATGTCATTAAACGTTTTGGATTTAATCGTAGCTATTACATGGCCTCGTTTATTTTTGCGGCGGGCTGTGCCGGGCTTGGCCTGATGATTGGTTTCTGGAGCTGGTTAACCTGGCGTTTTGTCGCAGGCGTTGGTTGCGCCATGATTTGGGTTGTGGTCGAAAGTGCGCTGATGTGCAGCGGGACCTCACGTAATCGTGGACGACTACTTGCCGCTTATATGATGGTCTATTACGTGGGGACGTTTCTGGGCCAGTTGCTGGTCAGCAAAGTGTCGACTGAGCTGATGGCCGTGTTACCGTGGGCAACGGGTTTGATACTGGCAGGCATCTTACCGTTGTTGTTTACTCGTATTCTGAATCAGCAAACGGAAAAACATCCGGCTACGCCGATTACATCAATGCTTAAACTCCGCCAGGCACGGCTTGGGGTCAATGGCTGTATTATCTCCGGGATTGTCCTGGGCTCTCTGTATGGTCTGATGCCATTGTATCTTAACCATCAGGGGATCAATAACGCCAGCATCGGTTTCTGGATGGCTGTACTGGTCAGCGCAGGAATCCTTGGGCAGTGGCCTATTGGGCGTCTGGCGGATAAATTTGGTCGTCTACTGGTACTGCGCGTTCAGGTTTTTGTTGTCATTCTTGGTAGTATTGCAATGTTAAGCCAGGCTGCGATGGCGCCTTCATTGTTTATTCTCGGTGCTGCGGGGTTCACGCTGTATCCAGTAGCGATGGCCTGGGCTTGTGAGAAGGTTGAACATCATCAACTGGTGGCGATGAATCAGGCTTTACTGTTGAGTTATACAGTCGGTAGTCTGCTTGGTCCGTCTTTTACCGCCATACTGATGCAGAATTTTTCCGATAAACTGTTATTTATTATGATTGCCAGTGTGTCATTTATCTACTTATTGATGCTGCTGCGTAACGCCGGTCATACACCCAAACCTGTCGCTCATGTGTAAATGAATTAGTGTAGAGTGTGAACATGCTGTATCGCACTCTGTTTTTTTGTTTCCTCTATACAACTTGCTTTTACCAAATTTCATTTATGGAAAAATAAATTGTGCAGCAGGTTATAATTTTTCATTCCGCTATTTTCGTACTTCTTATTAGCCGCGCATAATCCCTCGTTTTACAGATATCTATTAAAAAAATAGCGAAGGATCGAACTATGGCTGGGAACGTTCAGGAAAAACAGTTGCGCTGGTACAACATTGCACTGATGTCTTTTATTACGGTTTGGGGATTTGGCAATGTTGTTAATAATTATGCCAACCAGGGGTTGGTCGTTGTTTTTTCATGGCTGTTTATATTTGCGCTCTATTTTACACCATATGCATTGATTGTCGGTCAGTTGGGGTCGACTTTTAAAGATGGGAAAGGCGGAGTCAGTACCTGGATTAAGCACACAATGGGCCCCGGATTGGCTTATCTTGCCGCGTGGACCTATTGGGTGGTGCATATACCCTATTTGGCACAAAAACCACAGGCCATTCTGATTGCGCTCGGTTGGGCGATGAAAGGTGACGGTTCGTTAATCAAAGAATATTCAGTCGTAGCGTTACAGGGGTTAACGCTGGTGCTGTTTGTCTTCTTTATGTGGATCGCTTCACGTGGTATGAAATCGCTGAAAATCGTCGGTTCTGTGGCAGGGATTGCGATGTTTATCATGTCGCTCCTGTATGTGGCGATGGCAGTAACCGCGCCTGCGATTACTGAAGTGCATATTGCGACCACGAACATTACTTGGGAAACGTTCATTCCCCATATTGATTTTACCTACATTACCACTATTTCAATGCTGGTTTTCGCGGTTGGTGGTGCAGAGAAGATTTCTCCCTACGTTAATCAGACGCGCAACCCAGGAAAAGAATTTCCAAAAGGGATGCTATGCCTGGCGGTGATGGTTGCAGTTTGTGCCATTCTGGGCTCTCTCGCAATGGGGATGATGTTTGACTCGCGTAATATTCCTGATGACTTAATGACTAACGGTCAGTATTACGCTTTTCAGAAGCTGGGCGAGTATTACAACATGGGGAATACCCTAATGGTGATTTACGCCATTGCAAATACCCTGGGACAGGTCGCTGCTCTGGTGTTCTCCATCGATGCTCCTCTGAAAGTGTTATTAGGTGACGCGGATAGTAAATATATTCCTGCCAGATTGTGCCGGACCAATGATTCAGGTACACCGGTTAATGGTTATCTACTGACCCTGGTGCTGGTGGCGATTCTGATTATGCTGCCAACACTGGGTATTGGTGACATGAATAATCTCTACAAATGGCTGCTCAATTTGAACTCAGTAGTGATGCCACTGCGTTATTTGTGGGTGTTCGTGGCGTTTATTGCAGTAGTTCGCCTGGCGCAGAAATATAAGCCGGAATATGTCTTTATTCGTAATAAGTCTCTGGCGATGACTGTCGGGATTTGGTGTTTTGCCTTTACTGCTTTTGCCTGTTTGACGGGGATCTTCCCGAAAATGGAAGCCTTCACTGCAGAGTGGACCTTCCAACTAGCGCTGAATATCGCTACACCATTTGTGCTGGTGGGGTTGGGGTTGATATTCCCGCTATTGGCTCGTAAAGCGAATACGAACTAATCATTGTGGTTAGTTCTGCAGAATGAAGCGCGGAATAACAAAGCGGCAACTCAATAAAGTTGCCGCTTTACGGGGAAATTAGAACATTACTTTATGACCATACTGCTCAAGAATCCCTTTTACACGCTCCATAGTCTCTTTCTTCGGAGGTTTCACACCATCGAGTTTGTACTCTTCACCCATCGCCACCCATTTGTGTTTGCCCAGTTCGTGGTAGGGGAGAAGTTCGATTTTCTCAACGTTGCCCATATCACGGGTAAATTCACCGAGGCGATGCGCTGAATCGTCATCGTCAGACCAGCCTGGGACAACAACGTAGCGGATCCAGACTTTCACATTTTTGTTCGCCAGATATTTGGCGAACTCCAGCGTACGATGATTGGAAACGCCGACCAGATTCTGGTGGATCTCGTCGTTCATCTGTTTGAGATCGAGCATTACCAGATCGGTCACTTCCAGCAGTTCATCAATCACTGGATCGTAACGACGAACAAAACCGTTGGTGTCCAGGCAGGTATGAATGCCTTCTTTTTTGCAGGCGCGGAACCAGTCACGAACAAATTCAGCTTGCAGGATTGCTTCACCGCCGGATGCGGTAACGCCACCGCCTGAAGCATTCATAAAGTGGCGATAGGTCACCACCTCTTTCATTAAATCTTCAACGGTAACTTCTTTGCCGCCATGCGTGTCCCAGGTGTCGCGGTTATGGCAATACAGGCAGCGCATCAGGCAGCCCTGGAAAAAGGTGATAAAGCGAATACCCGGGCCGTCTACGGTTCCACAGGATTCAAAGGAGTGAATGCGACCAATAACTGACATTGCGGTGTTTCTCCAGATGTGGCCCATCTGAGGCCGTGTTGGTGCGCAGCTCGAAGGCTACGTCGAGTCTGTTTTGGCAGTTACCTTAAAGTATAGATAGCTGACAAAAAAGGCTCTCTTGCTAAAAAAGGCCCCACTTTCGTGGAGCCTTTATTGTACGCTTTTTACTGTACGATTTCAGTCAAATCTAATTACATAGATTGAGTGAAGGTACGAGTAATAACGTCCTGCTGCTGCTCTTTAGTCAGCGAGTTGAAACGTACTGCGTAGCCAGATACACGGATGGTCAGCTGCGGATATTTTTCCGGGTTTTCCATCGCGTCGAGCAGCATTTCACGGTTCATCACGTTAACGTTCAGGTGCTGACCACCTTCGATGGACGCTTCGTGGTGGAAGTAACCATCCATCAGACCAGCCAGGTTGGTCTTACGAACTTCGTCGTCTTTACCCAGTGCGTTCGGAACGATAGAGAAGGTGTAAGAGATACCATCTTTAGCGTAAGCGAACGGCAGTTTAGCAACGGAAGTCAGGGAAGCTACAGCACCTTTCTGGTCACGGCCGTGCATCGGGTTAGCACCCGGTCCGAACGGCGCGCCAGCACGACGACCGTCTGGGGTGTTACCGGTTTTCTTACCATACACAACGTTAGAAGTGATGGTCAGAACAGACTGAGTCGGGATAGCGTCACGGTAGGTGTGCAGTTTCTGAATTTTCTTCATGAAACGTTCTACCAGGTCAACAGCCAGGTCATCTACACGCGGATCGTTGTTACCAAACTGCGGGTATTCGCCTTCGATTTCGAAGTCGATAGCCAGACCGTCTTCGTCACGAATCGGTTTAACTTTCGCATATTTGATTGCAGACAGGGAGTCAGCAGCAACGGACAGACCAGCGATACCACATGCCATGGTGCGGATAACGTCACGGTCGTGCAGCGCCATCAGAGAGGCTTCGTAGCTGTACTTGTCGTGCATGTAGTGGATGATGTTCAGTGCAGTGATGTACTGTTTAGCCAGCCAGTCCATGAAGTGATCCATGCGCTCCATCACTTCATCGTAGTTCAGGAGGTCGCCTTTGATCGGTTCAGACTTCGGACCAACCTGCATTTTCAGTTTTTCGTCAACGCCGCCGTTGATTGCGTACAGCATGGTTTTCGCCAGGTTTGCACGCGCACCGAAGAACTGCATTTGTTTACCAACGATCATCGGGCTTACGCAGCAAGCGATAGCGTAGTCATCGTTGTTGAAGTCCGGACGCATCAGGTCATCGTTCTCGTACTGCAGAGAAGAGGTGTCGATGGACACTTTAGCGGCGAATTTCTTGAAGTTCAGCGGCAGTTTTTCAGACCACAGAATGGTCATGTTCGGTTCCGGAGACGGACCCATGGTGTACAGGGTGTTCAGGAAACGGAAGCTGTTTTTGGTAACCAGGGTACGACCGTCGAGGCCCATACCACCGATAGATTCGGTTGCCCAGATCGGGTCGCCAGAGAACAGTTCATCGTACTCCGGAGTACGCAGGAAGCGAACCATACGCAGTTTCATGACCAGGTGGTCAACCATTTCCTGCGCTTCTTGTTCGGTGATCTTGCCGGCTTTCAGGTCACGTTCGATGTACACATCCAGGAAGGTGGAGGTACGACCGAAGGACATTGCAGCACCGTTCTGAGACTTAACAGCAGCCAGGTAGCCGAAGTAAGTCCACTGGATAGCTTCCTGAGCGTTGGTAGCCGGACCAGAGATGTCGTAGCCGTATTTCGCAGCCATTTCTTTCATCTGACCCAGAGCGCGGTGCTGTTCAGCGATTTCTTCGCGCAGACGGATAGTCTGTTCCAGGTTTACGCCGTTTTCCAGATCAGCCTGCAGAGAGGTGAACTGTGCCAGTTTGTCTTTCATCAGATAGTCGATACCGTACAGCGCAACGCGACGGTAGTCACCGATGATACGACCACGGCCATATGCATCTGGCAGACCGGTCAGAACACCGGATTTACGGCAACGCAGGATGTCCGGAGTGTAAACGTCGAACACGCCCTGGTTGTGAGTTTTACGGTATTCAGTGAAGATTTTTTTGATCATCGGATCCAGTTCGCGGTTGTACGCTTTGCAGGAACCTTCGATCATTTTGATACCACCGAACGGGATAAGAGCACGTTTCAGCGGAGCTTCAGTCTGCAGACCAACGATTTTCTCAAGCTGCTTGTTGATGTAGCCAGCGTCGTGAGAGGTGATGGTGGAAGCAACAGCGGTGTCAAAGTCAACTGGCGCGTGAGTGCGGTTTTCCAGTTTAACGCCTTCCATTACTTTGTCCCACAGGGTGGTGGTCGCTTCAGTAGCGCCAGCCAGGAAGGACTCGTCACCCTCGTACGGAGTGTAGTTTTTCTGAATGAAGTCACGGACGTTTACTTCATTCTGCCAGTCACCTTTGGTAAAACCTTCCCAGGCTGTGGCTAACTTTTCATTAAGCTCGGACATGTAACACCTACCTTCTTAAGTGGATTTTTTATTTACTACGTACTTCGACAACCATTAATGGTGATCGTTTTCACGCAGGTAAATGACCCAGTATGTCAACCCAACCAACAAACCACCGCCGATAATATTACCGATCGTAACCGGAATCAGGTTATCAGTGATGAAGTTCATCACGGTCAGGTGAGAAAAATTTTCCGGTGCAGAACCGACAGCGGTCCAGAATTCCGGAGATGCGAAGTCGCGGATTACAATACCCATCGGGATCATAAACATGTTTGCGATACTGTGCTCAAAACCGCTGGCAACAAACATCGCGACCGGCAGCACCATGATAAACGCTTTGTCCATCAGGCTGCGGCCAGAATAACTCATCCATACTGCCAGACATACCATCAGGTTTGCCAGGATACCAAGACAGACGGCCTCAATAAAAGTATGGTGCACTTTGTGGTCGGCGGTTTGTAGGACGTTTAGTCCCCATTGACCATTCGCGGTCATATATTCGCCAGAAAGCCACATTAAAAGTACAAACAGCAGTGCGCCGACCAGGTTGCCAAAATAGACATTTAGCCAGTTTTTCGCCAACTGGCCCCAGGTGATGCGCCCACTCGCCTTGGCAACAACAATCAACACTGTGGAAGTAAAGAGATCGGCTCCGCAGACAACACAAAGAATTAGCCCCAGAGAGAAGCAAATGCCGCCAACCAGTTTTGCCATGCCGAAGGGCATTGTGCCTGTGCCAGTGGTTGCTGTGATATAGAAGACGAATGCGATTGAGATGAAAACACCGGCGGTAATCGCCAGATAGAAAGTCTTAAGCGGATGTTTCGTTGCTTTATAGACACCTGCCTCTTCGGCCACTTTGGCCATTGCAGCAGGAAGTAAAAGATCAAAAGGGTTGTCAGCTTTCACACTAACTCTCTCTTTATTAAGTCGGCGACGAGATACTAACAAAGCATTATAGATGAGAAATTGATATAGATCATATCTCGCCTGGCTTATAGGCCCGTAACTCGCATGGTTTTTATGCAAATACGGAGTAACTATTTGATTATCCAAATAAAAATAAATTTTAAAAATTAACAAATGAGTTGAATTTTTTCCGCATCCTCCGCTAAAACAGTTAATTAAAAGGGAGCACCAGGCGAATAAAGTAACAATATCGATCGTATTTATTAAATATAAATTACCGATATTTAACCTTATAATTACAATTATTTTATTAATGCAAATATATGTAAAGCGGGGCATTAAAAAAACGCCCCGTAATATAACTCAGACGAATCATTAAGCCTACATTGCGTAGGCTATTTGATTTTATTTTGCCCAGAATGCTGCTTTGGCGCGCTGCAGCTTTTCGTAGGCCTTCAACAATGACTGATGTGCAGCAAACGCGTGCAGATCGCTATCTACTGGTTGCAAGCCATAAAACGCCGCTTCGCCGCTCATTGCCGCACTGGCGGCTTCTACGGCATCTGCGCCGTACATGCGAACAAACGCATTCAGATATTGCAGTGGCTGGCGATCTTCTTCCTGTGCCAGTAATAACAACGTTTGCAGGCAGCGATAATAGTTGGCGCGTTCAGGGCTGAACACCGATGAATTAAATTCCATCGTCCATTCGGTCCAAACCAGAGCCTGTTCCATATCGCCGCCAGCCAGCGCCAGCATGGCTTTCAGCTCACCGATACGCAGGGTATACCAGCCATTATCTGGCCCGGTCGCCAGACCCAGCAGCTCACGCACGCGGGTAAAGTCATCAAAACCTTCTTCATCCAGTTGCTCAATGAGGTTCAGATAATCTTCTTTTTCCCACTCACTACCGGGCAGTGACAGAATTGTTTCCCGTAAATGGCTGCCCATACCGTTATTTGCCAGCCATAAATCTTCAGCCGGATAAATATCGGACATGCCAGGCACGATAATTCGGCAAGCGTAGACACCCAGATGCTCGTAATCGGCAATATAAACTTCTTTATCTTCCTTTTTGAAGATAGCCATCAGCGTGGCGAACTCCTCTTCAGTGGTGCCGGAGAAGCTCCAGTCCACAAACGGATAATCGGCATCCTGCTTGAACAGGTCCCAGGAGATCAAACCGCTGGAGTCGATAAAGTGCGTTTCGAGGTTAGTATGTTCAGCGACTTCTTCATCATCGAAGGTTGGCGGAGTAAATACATCCAGGTCTTTCAGACCGCGACCTTGCAGCAGCTCGGTCACGGTACGTTCCAGTGCAACGCCAAAATCAGGATGCGCACCGAATGAGGCAAAGCAGGTGCCGTTAGCAGGATTAAACAGTACCACGCAAATCACCGGATACTGGCCGCCAAGGGAACCATCATATGCGAAGATCGGGAAACCTTCCGCTTCCAGCGTTTCGATCGCTTCAACTACTGCTGGATAACGCGCCAGCACGTCTGCTGGGATCTCTGGCAGGCTGATGCTTTCAGCAATAATGCGGTTTTTCACGTAGCGTTCGAAAACTTCGGACAACCCCTGAACGCGTGCTTCGTTGCGGGTATTACCTGCGGACATACCGTTAGAGACGTACAGGTTACCAATGATATTCATCGGAATATAAACGGTCTGATTGTCGGACTGACGTGTAAACGGCAGGCCGCAAATACCACGATCTTCGTTACCGGATTGCAGGTCAATCAGCATACTGCCGGTCAGTTCATTTTCCGGATCGTAAAATGCGCGCAGACGGTCATCGAGCAGCCCTTCTGGCACATCGTCATTTTCGGTCAGTGGGAACCATTTTTCGTTGGGATAATGCACGAACGGACCGTTGGCGATGGTTTCGCCCAGCCAGAAGTCCGCAAAAAAGTAGTTGGTAGACAGACGCTCGAAATATTCACCGAGGGCAGAAGCCAGCGCCGCTTTTTTGGTTGCGCCTTTGCCGTTGGTAAAACACAGGGCGCACTCTTTGTCGCGAATGTGCACGGACCAGACGTTCGGTACCGGATTCAGCCAGGAGGCTTCTTCAATCTGAAAACCGAGGTCGGAGAGTTTTTGCTGGAAGCGAGCGATGGAATCTTCCAGTGCGGCATCTTTGCCGGGGATAAATGTTTGCGTCATGAAAATCACTTTAGTCGTACGGAAAGCGCGCAATAATACGGGTTTTATCTCAAAGGTGCTATCACCGCCGCCACGCTGATGAACTGTTAGCTATGCTTTTAGCGGATAAACTACGATAAGAGCATAAAAATGAAGGCGTTCGATCTCCACCGTATGGCATTCGATAAAGTGCCTTTTGATTTTCTTGGCGAAGTTGCACTACGTAGTCTCTATACCTTTGTGTTGGTCTTTTTGTTCCTCAAAATGACAGGAAGACGCGGCGTGCGGCAAATGTCGCTATTTGAAGTATTAATCATTCTGACGCTGGGGTCGGCGGCGGGGGATGTGGCGTTTTATGACGATGTGCCGATGGTCCCGGTGCTTATTGTCTTTATTACCCTGGCGTTGTTATACCGCCTGGTGATGTGGTTGATGGCGCACAGTGAAAAACTGGAAGATTTGCTGGAAGGTAAACCGGTTGTCATTATTGAAGATGGTGAGCTGGCCTGGTCGAAACTCAATAACTCCAACATGACGGAATTTGAGTTCTTTATGGAACTACGGTTGCGTGGCGTGGAACAACTGGGGCAGGTACGTTTGGCTATTCTCGAAACCAACGGGCAAATTAGCGTCTATTTCTTTGAAAATGACAAAGTAAAACCAGGCTTACTTATTTTACCCAGTGACTGTACTCAGCGTTACAAAGTGGTGCCGGAGTCGGCGGACTATGCATGCATCCGTTGCAGTGAAATCATTCATATGAACGCGGGGGAAAAACAATTATGTCCGCGCTGTGCAAATCCAGAATGGACGAAGGCAAGTCGGGCAAAACGGGTGACCTGACAGTAAAAACATCGGCTTTTTGCTAATAATCCGAGAGATTCTTTTGTGTGATGCAAGCCACATTTTTGCCCTCAACGGTTTTACTCATTGCGATGTGTGTCACTGAATGATAAAACCGATAGCCACAGGAATAATGTATTACCTGTGGTCGCAATCGATTGACCGCGGGTTAATAGCAACGCAACGTGGTGAGGGGAAATGGCTCAAATCTTCAATTTTAGTTCTGGTCCGGCAATGCTACCGGCAGAGGTGCTTAAACAGGCTCAACAGGAACTGCGCGACTGGAACGGTCTTGGTACGTCGGTGATGGAAGTGAGTCACCGTGGCAAAGAGTTCATTCAGGTTGCAGAGGAAGCCGAGAAGGATTTTCGTGATCTTCTTAATATCCCCTCCAACTACAAAGTATTGTTCTGCCACGGCGGCGGTCGCGGTCAGTTTGCTGCTGTACCGCTGAATATTCTTGGTGATAAAACCACCGCAGATTATGTTGATGCAGGTTACTGGGCGGCAAGTGCCATTAAAGAAGCGAAAAAATACTGCACGCCTAATGTCTTTGACGCCAAAGTGACTGTTGATGGTCTGCGCGCGGTTAAGCCAATGCGTGAATGGCAGCTCTCTGATAATGCTGCTTATATGCATTACTGCCCGAATGAAACCATTGATGGTATCGCCATCGACGAAACGCCAGACTTCGGCAAAGATGTGGTGGTCGCTGCCGACTTCTCTTCAACCATTCTTTCCCGTCCGATTGATGTCAGCCGTTATGGCGTAATTTACGCTGGTGCGCAGAAAAATATCGGCCCGGCTGGCCTGACAATCGTCATCGTTCGTGAAGATTTGCTGGGCAAAGCGAATATCGCTTGTCCGTCGATTCTGGATTATTCCATCCTCAACGATAACGACTCCATGTTTAACACGCCGCCAACGTTTGCCTGGTATCTGTCTGGTCTGGTCTTCAAATGGCTGAAAGCGACCGGCGGTGTGGTTGCAATGGATAAGATCAATCAGCAAAAAGCAGAACTGCTGTATGGGGTGATTGATAACAGCGATTTCTACCGCAATGATGTGGCGAAAGCTAACCGTTCGCGGATGAACGTGCCGTTCCAGTTGGCGGATAGCGCGCTTGATAAATTGTTCCTCGAAGAGTCTTTCGCTGCGGGCTTACATGCGCTGAAAGGTCACCGTGTGGTCGGCGGAATGCGTGCTTCTATTTATAACGCCATGCCGCTGGAAGGCGTTAAAGCACTGACAGACTTCATGGTTGAGTTCGAACGTCGTCACGGCTAATGCCGACATTTTGCGTAATCCCCACAGCCAGACTGTGGGGTTTTTATTTCTGTTGTAGAGAGTTGAGTTCATGGAATCCCTGACGTTGCACCCCATCGCCCGTGTCGATGGCACTATTAATCTGCCCGGTTCCAAGAGCGTTTCTAACCGCGCTTTATTGCTGGCGGCATTAGCACACGGCAAAACAGTATTAACTAATCTGCTTGATAGCGATGACGTGCGCCATATGCTGAATGCATTAACGGCGTTAGGGGTAAGTTACACGCTTTCAGCCGATCGTACGCGTTGCGAAATCATCGGTAACGGCGGTCCATTACACGCAGAAAGTGCCCTGGAGTTGTTTCTTGGAAACGCCGGAACGGCTATGCGTCCGCTGGCGGCGGCACTTTGTCTGGGAAACAATGATATTGTCCTGACTGGTGAGCCGCGTATGAAAGAACGCCCGATTGGTCATCTGGTGGATGCGTTGCGCCAGGGCGGAGCGAAAATCACTTACCTGGAACAAGATAATTATCCACCGTTGCGTTTACAGGGCGGTTTTACTGGCGGCAACGTTGACGTTGATGGCTCCGTTTCCAGCCAGTTCCTCACCGCACTGTTAATGACTGCGCCTCTTGCGCCGAAAGATACAGTTATTCGTATTAAAGGTGATCTGGTTTCTAAACCTTATATCGATATCACGCTCAACCTGATGAAAACGTTTGGTGTTGAGATTGAAAATCAGCACTATCAACAATTTGTCGTAAAAGGGGGGCAGTCTTATCAGTCTCCGGGTACTTATTTGGTCGAAGGAGATGCATCTTCAGCTTCTTACTTCCTGGCAGCAGCAGCAATCAAAGGCGGCACGGTAAAAGTGACCGGCATTGGACGCAACAGTATGCAGGGCGATATTCGATTTGCTGATGTACTGGAAAAAATGGGGGCGACCATTAGCTGGGGCGATGATTATATTGCCTGCACGCGTGGCGAACTGAACGCCATCGATATGGATATGAACCATATTCCCGATGCGGCGATGACCATTGCCACCGCGGCGTTATTTGCAAAAGGCACCACCACGCTGCGCAATATCTATAACTGGCGTGTTAAAGAGACTGATCGCCTGTTTGCGATGGCAACAGAACTGCGTAAAGTCGGTGCGGAAGTAGAAGAGGGGCACGATTTCATTCGCATCACTCCACCGGAAAAACTGAACTTTGCCGAGATCGCGACATACAATGATCACCGGATGGCGATGTGTTTCTCGCTGGTGGCATTGTCAGATACGCCAGTGACGATTCTTGACCCCAAATGTACGGCTAAAACCTTCCCGGATTACTTCGAACAACTGGCGCGGATAAGCCAACCAGCTTGAATAACGGGCGATAAATAGACAAATATTTCTTTCTAAAAGCGTCGGCACACTGCCGGCGTTTTTTTTCGGACCTTGTGAGTCATTTTGAACAGTGGTAACGTCGATTATCAATGTAAGTTATTGATACATAATATTTATATATGATTAATCAACGGATGATTCACATGAAGAATACTAAATTACTGCTGGCGATTGCGACTTCTGCAGCACTACTGACAGGGTGTCAAAATACGCACGGTATTGATACCAATATGGCTATCAGCTCCGGTTTAAATGCCTATAAAGCTGCAACGTTAAGCGACGCCGATGCAAAAGCCATTGCCAATCAGGGCTGTACCGAAATGGACAGCGGCAATCAAGTTGCAAGCAAATCCAGCAAGTACGGTAAACGTCTGGCAAAAATCGCCAAAGCATTGGGTAACAACATTAACGGTACGCCGGTCAACTATAAGGTTTATATGACCAGCGACGTTAACGCATGGGCGATGGCAAACGGCTGTGTCCGTGTCTACAGTGGCCTGATGGACATGATGAACGACAACGAAATTGAAGGCGTTCTGGGTCATGAACTGGGACACGTTGCATTGGGTCACTCACTGGCTGAAATGAAAGCCTCTTATGCGATCGTTGCCGCACGTGATGCAATTTCCGCCACCAGCGGTGTTGCTTCCCAGCTTTCTCGCTCGCAACTGGGCGATATCGCAGAAGGCGCTATCAATGCTAAGTACTCCCGCGATAAAGAGTCTGAAGCAGATGATTTCTCCTTTGATCTGCTGAAGAAACGTGGCATTAACACCCAGGGACTGGTCGGTAGCTTTGAAAAACTGGCCAGCCTGGATGGCGGTCGTACTCAGTCTATGTTTGACTCTCATCCACCATCAGCAGAGCGTGCACAGCACATCCGCGATCGTATCGCCTCCGGTAAGTAAATCATTGTCATCTTTCGGGCTGGTCTTTCGCCAGCCCGCTATAATTGCGCAATAAATCCCCATCTGAATACAGACAAAACTGGTTTTTGCACACAACGTTAACGATTTGTGGCGCCGACGCGTATAATGCGCGCGGTTATGTTAACGGTACGCCTGTTTTAAGGAGATAAAGATGACGGCAATTGCCCCGGTTATTACCATTGATGGCCCAAGCGGTGCAGGGAAAGGCACCTTGTGTAAGGCTATGGCGGAAGCGTTGCAATGGCATCTGCTGGACTCGGGTGCAATTTATCGCGTACTGGCACTGGCGGCATTACATCACCATGTTGATGTTGCGTCGGAAGATGCGCTGGTGCCGCTGGCATCCCATCTGGATGTACGTTTTGTGTCGACCAATGGCAATCTGGAAGTGATCCTCGAAGGGGAAGATGTCAGCGGCGAAATTCGTACTCAGGAAGTGGCGAATGCTGCTTCACAAGTCGCTGCATTCCCACGCGTTCGTGAAGCATTATTGCGTCGCCAACGTGCATTCCGGGAGTTACCCGGTTTGATCGCCGATGGTCGCGATATGGGGACAGTGGTATTCCCTGATGCGCCAGTAAAAATTTTCCTTGACGCCTCCTCGGAAGAACGTGCGCATCGCCGCATGCTACAGTTGCAGGAGAAGGGCTTTAGTGTTAACTTTGAGCGCCTTTTGGCCGAGATCAAAGAACGCGACGACCGCGATCGTAATCGCGCGGTAGCGCCCTTGGTTCCGGCAGCCGATGCTTTAGTTTTGGATTCCACCACCTTAAGCATTGAGCAAGTGATTGAAAAAGCGTTACACTACGCGCGCCAAAAATTGGCTCTCGCATAAGCGACCGAATTTGCAGTACCCCCGTTGCAATGGAATGACAGCGGGTATGTTAAACAACCCCATCCGGCACGGAGCCAGGTGGACGTTAAATATAAACCTGAAGATTAAACATGACTGAATCTTTTGCTCAACTCTTTGAAGAGTCCTTAAAAGAAATCGAAACCCGCCCGGGTTCTATCGTTCGTGGCGTTGTTGTTGCTATCGACAAAGATGTAGTACTGGTTGACGCTGGTCTGAAATCTGAGTCTGCCATCCCGGCTGAGCAGTTCAAAAACGCCCAGGGCGAACTGGAAATCCAGGTAGGTGACGAAGTTGACGTTGCTCTGGACGCAGTAGAAGACGGCTTCGGTGAAACTCTGCTGTCCCGTGAGAAAGCTAAACGTCACGAAGCCTGGATCACGCTGGAAAAAGCTTACGAAGATGCTGAAACTGTTACCGGTGTTATCAACGGCAAAGTTAAGGGCGGCTTCACTGTTGAGCTGAACGGTATTCGTGCGTTCCTGCCAGGTTCTCTGGTAGACGTTCGTCCGGTGCGTGACACTCTGCACCTGGAAGGCAAAGAGCTTGAATTCAAAGTAATCAAGCTGGATCAGAAGCGCAACAACGTTGTTGTTTCTCGTCGTGCCGTTATCGAATCCGAAAACAGCGCAGAGCGCGATCAGCTGCTGGAAAACCTGCAGGAAGGCATGGAAGTTAAAGGTATCGTTAAGAACCTCACTGACTACGGTGCATTCGTTGATCTGGGCGGCGTTGACGGCCTGCTGCACATCACTGACATGGCTTGGAAACGCGTTAAGCATCCGAGCGAAATCGTCAACGTGGGCGACGAAATCACTGTTAAAGTGCTGAAGTTCGACCGCGAACGTACCCGTGTATCCCTGGGCCTGAAACAGCTGGGCGAAGATCCGTGGGTAGCTATCGCTAAACGTTATCCGGAAGGTACCAAACTGACTGGTCGCGTGACCAACCTGACCGACTACGGCTGCTTCGTTGAAATCGAAGAAGGCGTTGAAGGCCTGGTACACGTTTCCGAAATGGATTGGACCAACAAAAACATCCACCCGTCCAAAGTTGTTAACGTTGGCGATGTAGTGGAAGTTATGGTTCTGGATATCGACGAAGAACGTCGTCGTATCTCCCTGGGTCTGAAACAGTGCAAAGCTAACCCGTGGCAGCAGTTCGCGGAAACCCACAACAAGGGCGACCGTGTTGAAGGTAAAATCAAGTCTATCACTGACTTTGGTATCTTCATCGGCCTGGACGGCGGCATCGACGGCCTGGTTCACCTGTCTGACATCTCCTGGAACGTTGCAGGCGAAGAAGCAGTTCGTGAATACAAAAAAGGCGACGAAATCGCTGCAGTTGTTCTGCAGGTTGACGCAGAACGTGAACGTATCTCCCTGGGCGTTAAACAGCTCGCAGAAGATCCGTTCAACAACTGGGTTGCTCTGAACAAGAAAGGCGCTATCGTAACCGGTAAAGTAACTGCAGTTGACGCTAAAGGCGCAACCGTAGAACTGGCTGACGGCGTTGAAGGTTACCTGCGTGCTTCTGAAGCATCCCGTGACCGCGTTGAAGACGCTACCCTGGTTCTGAGCGTTGGCGACGAAGTTGAAGCTAAATTCACTGGCGTTGATCGTAAAAACCGCGCAATCAGCCTGTCTGTTCGTGCGAAAGACGAAGCTGACGAGAAAGATGCAATCGCAACTGTTAACAAACAGGAAGATGCAAACTTCTCCAACAACGCAATGGCTGAAGCTTTCAAAGCAGCTAAAGGCGAGTAATTCTCTGACTCTTCGGGATTTTTATTCCGAAGTTTGCTGAGTTTACTTGACAGATTGCAGGTTTCGTCCTGTAATCAAGCACTAAGGGCGGCTACGGCCGCCCTTAATCAATGCAGCAACAGCAGCCGTTAAATTTGCCTTTAAGGAACCGGAGGAATCATGACCAAGTCAGAATTGATAGAAAGACTTGCCACCCAGCAATCGCACATTCCCGCCAAGACGGTTGAAGATGCAGTAAAAGAGATGCTGGAGCATATGGCCTCGACTCTTGCGCAGGGCGAGCGTATTGAAATCCGCGGTTTCGGCAGTTTCTCTTTGCACTACCGCGCACCGCGTACCGGACGTAATCCGAAGACTGGCGATAAAGTAGAGCTGGAAGGAAAATACGTTCCTCACTTTAAACCAGGTAAAGAACTGCGCGATCGCGCCAATATTTACGGTTAAGTTTTAGTAAAACTTGAACGCGGAAAAAGCACCTGTCGGGTGCTTTTTTCATTTCTGCAATATGGTTCTGGAAGCTGTCTCGCAGAGTTGTGTACAGTTTTCATCATCCTGCTAAATTCTTCTGAACGAGCCTCGGGCAACGCAAAACTTCCGCCAGACAACCACTCAACAAAGTTGCACACTTTCCAAAAACAGGGAGGAGTGCATGAAAATAACGACAGTTAGCCTGTGCATAATTTGCGGGATTTTTCCGCTGCTGATTTTGCCGCAGTTGCCTGGGACATTAACTCTTGCGAGTCTGACTGTATTCGTCTGCGTACTGGCATTTATTCCTGTTAAAGTCGTCCGTTATTTCACGCTGACATTGCTGTTTTTTCTTTGGGGCGTGTTGGCGGCGAAGCAAATTCTGTGGGCAGGAGAAAACTTAACTGGCGCGACGCAGGATGCAGTCGTCGAGATTACCGCCACTGACGGCATGACCACGCATTACGGGAAAATTACTCATCTACAAGGGCAGCGGTTATTCCCCGCGCCAGGCATCGCGCTATATGGCGAATATTTGCCACAATCGGTATGCGCCGGGCAACGATGGTCGATGAAACTCAAAGTGCGTGCTGTTCATGGTCAACTTAATGATGGCGGCTTTGATAGCCAGCGTTATGCCATTGCCCAGCATCAGCCACTTACCGGACGTTTTCTGCAAGCAAGCGTCATTGAACCAGGTTGTAGCCTACGTGCGCAATATCTGGCATCCCTGCAAACGACGCTGCAGCCGTATTCATGGCAGACGGTGATGCTCGGCTTAGGAATGGGTGAACGGTTATCGGTATCTAAAGAAATTAAAAATATAATGCGCGATACCGGTACGGCACATTTAATGGCGATATCGGGTTTACACATCGCTTTTGCAGCGTTACTGGCTGCGGGGCTAATTCGTGGCGGGCAAATTTTCCTCCCCGGGCGTTGGATTTACTGGCAGATGCCATTAATCGGTGGAGTTTGCTGCGCTGCTTTTTATGCCTGGCTTACCGGTATGCAGCCGCCTGCATTGCGTACCGTGGTGGCGCTTGTGACCTGGGGAGCGCTTAAATTGAGCGGCCGACAATGGAGTGGTTGGGATATGTGGATATGCTGCCTGGCAGCAATTCTGCTGATGGATCCTGTCGCTATCCTCTCGCAAAGTTTGTGGCTCTCTGCCGCAGCGGTGGCAGCGCTGATATTTTGGTATCAGTGGTTTCCCTGCCCAGTCTGGCCATTGCCGCCTGTATTGCAATCTATTGTTTCACTTATCCATCTGCAACTTGGTATAACACTCCTGCTAATGCCGGTGCAAATAGTCATGTTTCATGGCGTTAGTCTGACTTCATTTATGGCAAATTTGTTCGCTATTCCCTTAGTGACATTTATTTCGGTTCCGTTGATCCTCGCCGCGATGGTTGTGCATTTAATCGGGCCATTAATCCTGGAACAAGGGTTATGGTTTCTTGCCGATCGGTCCTTAGCTTTACTTTTTTGGGGGTTAAAGAGTTTGCCTGAAGGGTGGATAAGCATTGCTGAACGTTGGCAATGGCTATCATTTTCGCCCTGGTTATTACTGGTGATATGGCGACTAAACGCATGGCAAACGTTGCCTGCGGTGTGTATGGCTGGAGGAATTATAATGTGTTGGCCACTGTGGCAAAAACCACGGTCTGATGAGTGGCAGGTTTATATGCTTGATGTCGGGCAAGGGCTGGCAATGGTGATCGCTCGAAACGGTAAAGCGGTTCTCTATGATACAGGGCTCGCCTGGCCGGAGGGGGACAGTGGGCAACAACTGATTATTCCCTGGCTCCGCTGGCATGACCTTGAACCGGTAGGCGTTATTCTTAGTCATGAACATCTTGATCATCGGGGTGGACTGGACTCGATATTACATGCCTGGCCGACGTTATGGGTCAGAAGCCCCTTAAACTGGGTGCATCATCAGCCCTGCGTGCGTGGCGAAGCGTGGCAGTGGCAAGGATTGCAGTTTAGCGTGCACTGGCCTTTGCAAGGGAGTAACGAAAAGGGAAATAACCATTCCTGTGTGATTAAGGTTGATGATGGAACACATAGCATTCTTTTGACTGGCGATATTGAAGCCCCCGCTGAACAAAAAATGCTAAGTCATTACTGGCAACAGGTTCAGGCAACTTTGATTCAGGTACCCCATCACGGTAGTAATACCTCGTCATCAGTGTCATTGATTCAGCGGGTAAATGGAAAAATGGCACTGGCATCGGCATCGCGCTATAACGCATGGCGATTGCCCTCCAGTAAAGTTAAACTTCGCTATCAACTACAAGGATATCAATGGGTTGACACCCCGCATCAGGGGCAAATAACGGTCAATTTTTCAGCGCAAGGTTGGCGGGTCAGCAGCATAAGGGAGCAAATTTTACCTCGTTGGTATCATCAGTGGTTTGGCGTGCCAGTGGATAACGGGTAGAATATGCGGCTATTTCAACAAATGCTGGTTTTTTGAATGCATAACGACAAAGATCTCTCTACGTGGCAGACATTCCGCCGACTGTGGCCAACCATTGCGCCTTTTAAAGCGGGTCTGATCGTGGCGGGCATAGCGTTAATTCTCAACGCAGCCAGCGATACCTTCATGTTATCGCTCCTTAAGCCGCTTCTCGATGATGGCTTTGGTAAAACAGATCGCTCCGTGCTGATGTGGATGCCGCTGGTGGTTATCGGCCTGATGATTTTACGTGGTATCACCAGTTATATCTCCAGCTACTGTATCTCCTGGGTATCAGGAAAAGTGGTTATGACCATGCGCCGACGTCTGTTCGGCCACATGATGGGAATGCCAGTGTCATTTTTTGACAAACAATCAACCGGGACACTGCTTTCACGTATTACTTACGATTCTGAACAGGTTGCTTCGTCATCTTCCGGCGCGCTGATTACGGTGGTGCGTGAAGGTGCTTCCATTATCGGTCTGTTCGCCATGATGTTCTATTACAGCTGGCAGCTGTCGATCATTTTGATTGTGTTGGCGCCGATTGTCTCGATTGCGATTCGTATCGTATCGAAGCGTTTTCGCAGCATCAGTAAAAACATGCAGAACACCATGGGGCAGGTGACCACCAGTGCTGAGCAGATGCTGAAAGGCCACAAAGAAGTATTGATTTTTGGCGGCCAGGAAGTAGAAACAAAGCGTTTTGATAAGGTCAGCAACAAGATGCGTTTGCAGGGGATGAAGATGGTTTCTGCTTCTTCCATCTCTGACCCGATCATTCAGCTGATCGCCTCTCTGGCGCTGGCATTTGTTCTCTACGCTGCGAGCTTCCCAAGCGTGATGGATAGCCTGACTGCCGGTACGATTACTGTCGTCTTCTCTTCGATGATTGCACTGATGCGTCCGTTGAAATCGCTGACCAACGTTAACGCCCAGTTCCAACGTGGGATGGCGGCATGTCAGACGCTGTTTACCATTCTGGATAGTGAACAGGAGAAAGACGAAGGTAAACGCGAGATTGAGCGTGCTACTGGTGACGTTGAATTCCGCAATGTCACTTTTACCTATCCGGGGCGTGAAGTCCCTGCGCTGCGTAATATCAACCTGAAGATCCCGGCAGGGAAAACAGTGGCTTTGGTAGGGCGTTCTGGGTCGGGTAAATCGACCATTGCCAGCCTGATCACCCGTTTTTATGATATCGATGAAGGCGAGATCCTGATGGATGGTCACGATCTGCGCGAGTATACCCTGGCGTCTTTACGTAACCAGGTTGCTCTGGTGTCGCAGAATGTCCATCTGTTTAATGACACGGTTGCCAACAACATTGCTTACGCCCGTACTGAACAGTACAGCCGTGAGCAGATTGAAGAAGCGGCACGCATGGCCTATGCCATGGACTTTATCAATAAGATGGATAACGGTCTTGATACGGTGATTGGTGAAAACGGCGTGTTGCTTTCTGGCGGCCAGCGCCAGCGTATTGCCATTGCCCGTGCCTTGCTGCGTGATAGCCCAATTCTGATTCTGGATGAAGCCACTTCGGCGCTGGACACCGAATCCGAACGCGCGATTCAGGCGGCGCTGGACGAGTTGCAGAAAAACCGTACCTCACTGGTGATTGCCCACCGCTTGTCTACCATTGAAAAGGCAGACGAAATTGTGGTCGTCGAGGACGGGATCATTGTGGAACGCGGTACGCATAACGATTTGCTTGAGCACCGTGGAGTCTACGCGCAACTTCATAAAATGCAGTTTGGCCAATGATCGAAAAAATCTGGTCTGGTGAATCCCCTTTGTGGCGGTTATTGCTGCCACTCTCCTGGTTGTATGGCCTGGTGAGTGGCGCTATCCGTCTTTGCTATAAACTAAAACTGAAGCGCGCCTGGCGTGCCCCCGTACCGGTTGTCGTGGTTGGTAATCTCACCGCAGGCGGCAACGGAAAAACTCCGATGGTTGTCTGGCTGGTGGAACAACTACAAAAGCGCGGTATTCGTGTTGGCGTAGTGTCACGGGGCTATGGCGGTAAAGCTGAGTCGTATCCGCTGTTATTGTCGGCAGATACCACCACCGCACAGGCGGGCGATGAACCGGTGCTGATTTATCAGCGTACGGGTGCACCTGTTGCAGTTTCTCCTGTCCGTTCAGATGCGGTAAAAGCCATTTTGGCGCAATATCCCGATGTGCAGATTATCGTGACTGATGACGGTTTACAGCATTATCGTCTGGCGCGTGATGTGGAAATCGTCGTCATCGATGGCGTGCGTCGCTTTGGCAATGGCTGGTGGTTGCCGGCCGGGCCAATGCGCGAGCGCGCGGGGCGCTTAAAATCGGTTGATGCGGTAATCGTCAATGGCGGCGTACCGCGTCACGGTGAAATCCCGATGAACTTAATACCGGGTCAGGCAGTGAATTTACTTACCGGCGCGCGTTGTGACGTTACACAACTTAAACATGTGGTGGCGATGGCAGGTATTGGTCACCCGCCGCGATTTTTTGCCACACTAAAGATGTGCGGTATACAACCGGAAAAATGTGTGCCGCTGGCAGATCATCAATCTTTGAATCATGCGGATGTCAGCGCACTATTAAGCGCCGGGCAAACACTGGTCATGACTGAAAAAGATGCGGTGAAATGTCGGGCTTTTGCAGAAGAAAACTGGTGGTATTTACCCGTTGGCGCACAGCTTATGGGCGATGAACCAGAGAAACTGCTCGCACAACTTTCCTCGCTGGCTTCTGGCAACTAATTCAGCCGCGGCAGCGTTTAATTGACGGAGCAATGAATGACGCTGCCTTATCTCTCCCTCACCGATGCACGAAATCTTCATCTCACCGCGCAAGGGCTGTTAAACAAGCCCCGTCGTCGCGCGTCGCCGGAAGATATTCTGGCTACCATTTCTCGTATGTCCTTGTTGCAAATCGATACCATCAATATTGTTGCCCGTAGTCCATATCTGGTGCTTTTCAGTCGTCTGGGAAATTATCCTGCGCAGTGGCTGGATGAGTCTCTGGCGTGTGGTGAATTAATGGAATACTGGGCGCATGAAGCCTGCTTTATGCCGCGTAGCGATTTTCGTCTTATTCGCCACCGCATGCTGGCACCTGAAAAAATGGGCTGGAAATACAAAGATGCCTGGATGCAGGAACATGCGGCGGAAATTGCACAGTTAATTCAGCATATTCATGATAAGGGGCCGGTACGTTCAGCCGATTTTGAGCATCCTCGTAAAGGAGCAAGCGGCTGGTGGGAGTGGAAGCCGCATAAACGGCATCTGGAAGGGCTCTTTACCGCCGGAAAGGTGATGGTGATTGAACGGCGCAACTTCCAGCGCGTTTATGATTTAACCCACCGTGTCATGCCTGACTGGGATGATGAGCGCGATCTCGTTTCGCAAACAGAAGCAGAAATCATCATGCTGGATAACAGTGCGCGCAGCCTGGGAATATTTCGCGAACAGTGGCTGGCGGATTACTACCGGCTGAAACGTCCGGCGCTGGCGGCGTGGCGCGAAGCGAGGGCTGAACAGCAGCAAATCATTGCTGTGCATGTTGAAAAATTGGGTAATCTTTGGCTGCATGCTGATTTGCTGCCGCTACTCGAACGTGCGCTCGCCGGAAAGCTCACTGCAACGCACAGCGCGGTACTTTCGCCTTTTGATCCTGTTGTCTGGGATCGTAAACGGGCAGAGCAACTTTTTGATTTTAGCTACCGGCTGGAGTGCTACACGCCAGCGCCCAAACGCCAGTATGGTTATTTCGTTCTACCGTTATTGCATCGTGGGCAATTAGTTGGGCGAATGGATTCTAAGATGCATCGCCAGACTGGCATCTTTGAAGTGCTCTCTCTCTGGCTACAGGATGGGGTAAAACCAACAGTGACCCTTCAAAAAGGGCTGCGTCAGGCGATTACGGATTTTGCTCACTGGCAGCAGGCAACGCGAGTAACAATAGGGCGCTGCCCGCACGGTTTCTTTACCGATTACCGCACTGGCTGGGAAATAGACCCCGACGCATAAATGATTATGATAAGATTTATGCATTCATAACCCGATCCATCTGGAGGAACTATGGATCATCGTCTGCTTGAAATCATTGCCTGCCCGGTTTGCAACGGCAAACTTTGGTATAACCAGGAAAAACAAGAACTTATTTGCAAACTGGACAACCTGGCTTTTCCGCTGCGCGATGGCATTCCAGTGCTGCTGGAAACGGAAGCCCGCGTGCTGACTGCTGATGAGAGTAAATCATGAGTTTTGTGGTCATTATTCCCGCGCGCTACGCTTCCACGCGTCTGCCAGGTAAGCCGCTGGTTGATATTAACGGCAAACCCATGATTGTTCATGTACTCGAACGCGCGCGCGAATCAGGTGCCGAGCGCATCATCGTCGCAACCGATCATGAGGATGTCGCCCGCGCTGTTGAAGCTGCTGGCGGTGAAGTATGCATGACGCGTGCTGATCACCAGTCAGGTACTGAACGTCTGGCGGAAGTTGTCGAAAAATGCGCGTTCAGCGACGACACGGTGATTGTGAATGTGCAGGGTGATGAACCGATGATCCCCGCGACAATCATTCGTCAGGTTGCCGATAACCTTGCCCAGCGTCAGGTTGGAATGGCGACCTTGGCTGTGCCTATCCACAGTGCGGAAGAAGCCTTTAACCCGAATGCGGTTAAAGTTGTTCTCGACGCCGAAGGTTATGCGCTCTACTTCTCGCGTGCCACTATTCCGTGGGATCGTGACCGTTTTGCGAAAGGTCTGGAAACCGTAGGAGATAACTTTCTGCGCCATCTCGGCATTTATGGCTATCGTGCAGGTTTTATCCGCCGCTATGTTAACTGGCAGCCAAGCCCGTTAGAACATATCGAAATGTTAGAACAGCTTCGTGTGCTGTGGTATGGAGAAAAAATCCATGTTGCTGTCGCCCAGGAGGTTCCTGGCACCGGTGTAGATACTCCCGAAGATCTTGAGCGTGTTCGCGCTGAAATGGCTTAATTTTTCCCCACGACACTCCATCTCAATTTTGGGAGGAGTGTCGTAGCGTTACGATTCTCTTCATTTTTTCCCTTCAACAATTGATCTCATTCAGGTGACATCTTTTACATTGGCGCTCATTATGAAAGCAGTAGCTTTTATGAGGGTAATCTGAATGGAACAGCTGCGTGCCGAACTAAGCCATTTACTGGGCGAAAGATTGAGTCGTATAGAGTGCGTGAATGAAAAAGCAGACACAACTCTGTGGGCGTTGTATGACAGCCAGGGAAACCCGATGCCGCTCATGGCGCGAAGTTTTTCTACCCCGGGGCAGGCCAGACAGCTGGCATGGAAAACCACCATGCTGGCTCGGAGCGGGACTGTTCGCATGCCGACTATCTATGGCGTGATGACGCATGAAGAACATCCCGGTCCCGATGTCTTGTTGCTGGAGCGGATGCGCGGTGTTTCTGTGGAAGCCCCCGCAAGAACGCCAGAGCGCTGGGAACATCTGAAAGATCAAATTGTTGAAGCATTGTTGGCCTGGCACCGTCAGGACAGCCGCGGATGTGTTGGCGCGGTTGACAATACTCAGGAAAATTTCTGGCCTTCCTGGTATCGTCAGCACGTTGAAATGCTGTGGGCGACGCTCAATCAGTTCAGTAACACAGGTTTAACCATGCAGGATAAGCGGATTCTGTTTCGCACTCGTGAATGTCTGCCGGTGTTGTTTGAAGGTTTTAACGATAATTGTGTGCTGATTCACGGCAATTTCTGTTTGCGTAGCATGCTGAAAGATTCCCGTAGCGATCAGCTCCAGGCGATGGTCGGACCGGGGTTAATGCTCTGGGCACCGCGTGAGTATGAATTATTCCGGTTGATGGATAACACCCTGGCGGAAGATTTGCTCTGGAGTTACCTTCAACGCGCGCCAGTGGCGGAGTCTTTCATCTGGCGGCGTTGGCTGTATGTGTTATGGGATGAAGTTGCGCAACTGGTCAATACCGGGCGGTTTAACCGTAGCAACTTTGATCTGGCGACTAAATCACTCCTGCCGTGGCTCGCCTGACTAACCTTTCAGCCACTGCCAGATGCGGCCAAGCGTTTCATAGCCAACGCGGTCGCTATGCACCAACCAGAGCGGCGAGGGGATTGCTCGTTCCCACGGATTAAGCGGCGAGTCGATTGCCAACTGGTTCGCCGGGGCTGGCAGCGGATTTAGCCCTTCCTGCTGAAAAAAGATCATCGCGCGTGGCAAATGAGACGCAGATGTCACCAGCAGGAAAGGGGCATCGCCAATCGCCTGTTTCACTGCGGCAGCTTCTTCTTCGGTATCTTTTGGTAAATCCAGTGTGATAATTTGCTCGCGTGGGACACCCAGCGATTGCGCCACTCTGGCACCTACTTCCGCTGTACTCACCGTATTGGTTTTTGCTACGCCTCCCGTGAAGATCAGCTTTGATCCCGGATTTTCGCGCCATAAGCGAATACCTTCATTCAGGCGCGGCAAACTGTTATTGATTAAATTAGAGCTCGGTGCCCACTGCGGGTTCCAGGTATAACCACCTCCGAGCACCACGATATAGTCCACTTTTTGCGAATTATTCCATGTCGGATAGGTGCTTTCGATGGGACGCAGCAGGCGGTCGGCTACCGGTTGCAAACTCAATAACAAGAGCGCCAGCCACCCAATGCTAATAAAAATCTTCCCGGTTTTTTGAAAACGGCTAAACCACAGCAGCGCCAGGCCAGCACCAATAATCAACAACATCAGCGGAAGTGGCAGCAGCATGCCGCCAATCACTTTTTTCAGCGTAAAAAGCATCCTTTCTGGTTCCTTTTTTGACCATATAGCAAGGGATCGCCAGCGATATTACACCAGACGGGTTCATTCTCGCCGTGGCTGTGACAAAATAGCGTCTTTATCAGAAAACGTCTTAGCCAACCGGTGGAGAAAGCAATGCAGGATCGCAATTTTGATGATATTGCGGAAAAGTTTTCCCGTAACATTTACGGCACCACCAAAGGGCAGCTTCGACAGGCTATTCTGTGGCAAGATCTCGATCGCGTGCTGGCGGAAATGGGCGCGCAAAAACTGCGTGTGCTGGATGCCGGTGGCGGTGAAGGGCAGACCGCAATCAAAATGGCCGAGCGCGGGCATCAGGTCATTTTATGCGATCTCTCTGCGCAGATGATCGACCGCGCAAAACAGGCGGCAGAAGCAAAAGGTGTGAGCGACAACATGCAATTTATACATTGCGCCGCTCAGGATGTTGCTTCACATTTGGAAACGCCCGTTGATCTGATATTGTTCCATGCGGTACTGGAGTGGGTGGCCGATCCCCGCAGCGTATTGCAGACCCTGTGGTCCGTGTTGCGTCCAGGCGGCGTGTTGTCATTAATGTTCTACAATGCGCACGGCTTGCTGATGCATAACATGGTCGCCGGGAATTTTGATTACGTGCAGGCGGGAATGCCGAAAAAGAAAAAACGGACGCTTTCGCCAGATTATCCACGCGACCCGGCGCAGGTTTATCTGTGGCTGGAAGAAGCTGGTTGGCAAATTATGGGTAAGACAGGCGTTCGCGTGTTTCATGATTATCTGCGCGAGAAGCACCAGCAGCGCGACTGCTATGAAGCATTACTTGAATTAGAAACGCGTTATTGCCGTCAGGAACCGTATATTACCCTGGGGCGTTATATTCATGTCACCGCGCGCAAACCGCAGAGCAAGGATAAAGTATGAGTGAATTTTCCCAGACAGTCCCCGAACTGGTTGCCTGGGCCAGAAAAAATGACTTCTCCATCTCGCTGCCGGTAGACCGACTCTCTTTTCTGCTGGCGGTTGCCACGCTGAACGGCGAGCGTCTGGATGGTGAGATGAGTGAAGGCGAGCTGGTGGATGCGTTCCGCCATGTGAGTGATGCGTTTGAGCAAACCAGCGAAACCATCGGCGTGCGCGCCAACAACGCGATCAACGATATGGTGCGTCAACGTCTGCTGAACCGCTTTACCAGCGAGCAGGCGGAAGGGAATGCTATTTATCGCCTGACGCCGCTCGGCATCGGCATTACTGACTACTACATCCGTCAGCGCGAGTTTTCTACGTTGCGCCTTTCTATGCAGTTGTCGATTGTGGCGGGTGAGTTAAAACGTGCAGCCGATGCCGCCGAAGAGGGCGGTGATGAATTTCACTGGCACCGCAACGTCTATGCGCCGCTGAAATATTCGGTAGCGGAAATTTTCGACAGCATCGACCTGACGCAACGTCTGATGGATGAACAGCAGCAGCAGGTGAAAGACGACATCGCGCAGTTGTTGAACAAAGACTGGCGGGCGGCGATCTCCAGCTGCGAATTGTTGCTTTCGGAAACTTCCGGAACGCTGCGTGAATTGCAGGATACGCTGGAAGCGGCAGGCGACAAACTCCAGGCCAATCTGTTGCGCATTCAGGATGCGACGATGACCCATGACGATCTGCATTTTGTCGATCGCCTGGTGTTCGATCTGCAGAGCAAACTCGACCGTATTATCAGTTGGGGCCAGCAATCCATCGACTTGTGGATTGGCTACGATCGCCACGTACACAAATTTATTCGTACCGCTATCGATATGGATAAAAACCGCGTCTTTGCCCAGCGTTTACGCCAGTCGGTACAAACCTATTTTGATGAGCCGTGGGCGCTGACTTACGCCAATGCCGATCGTCTGCTGGATATGCGTGACGAAGAGATGGCACTGCGCGATGAAGAAGTGACCGGGGAACTTCCGCCAGATTTAGAGTACGAAGAGTTTAACGAGATCCGCGAACAACTCGCAGCGATTATCGAAGAGCAGCTCGCCGTCTATAAAACCAGGCAAGTACCGCTGGATCTTGGTCTGGTGGTACGCGAATATCTGGCGCAGTATCCGCGTGCGCGTCACTTTGACGTCGCGCGTATTGTTATTGATCAGGCGGTACGCCTCGGCGTAGCGCAAGCAGACTTCACCGGACTGCCAGCGAAATGGCAGCCGATTAATGATTACGGAGCCAAGGTACAGGCGCATGTCATCGACAAATATTGAACAAGTGATGCCGGTTAAGCTGGCGCAGGCGCTGGCGAATCCGTTATTTCCGGCGCTGGATAGCGCCTTACGTTCAGGCCGCCATATTGGCCTCGACGAACTGGATAATCATGCTTTCCTGATGGATTTTCAGGAATATCTAGAAGAATTTTACGCGCGTTATAACGTGGAGCTAATCCGCGCGCCGGAAGGTTTCTTCTATTTACGTCCACGTTCCACCACCATCATCCCACGTTCCGTGTTGTCGGAACTGGACATGATGGTCGGGAAAATCCTCTGTTATCTCTATCTCAGCCCGGAACGGCTGGCGAACGAGGGGATCTTTACCCAGCAGGAACTGTATGACGAACTGCTCACCCTGGCCGATGAAGCAAAATTGCTGAAACTGGTGAACAATCGTTCTACCGGTTCAGACGTTGACCGCCAGAAGTTGCAGGAAAAAGTACGCTCTTCGCTCAACCGTCTGCGTCGCTTAGGCATGGTGTGGTTTATGGGCCACGACAGCAGCAAGTTCCGCATTACCGAATCGGTGTTCCGCTTTGGTGCCGATGTGCGTGCGGGCGACGATCCGCGTGAAGCACAACGTCGTCTGATTCGCGATGGTGAAGCAATGTCGCTGGAAAATCACCTGCAACTCAATGACGAAACTGAAGAGAATCAGCCAGATAGCGGAGAGGAAGAATAATGATTGAACGCGGTAAATTTCGCTCACTGACGCTGATTAACTGGAACGGCTTTTTTGCTCGCACCTTTGACCTGGATGAGTTGGTCACGACGCTTTCCGGCGGTAACGGTGCGGGTAAATCCACCACGATGGCGGCGTTTGTTACGGCGCTCATTCCCGACTTGACCCTGCTGCATTTCCGTAACACCACGGAAGCCGGGGCTACCAGCGGTTCGCGCGATAAAGGTCTGCACGGTAAGCTGAAAGCGGGTGTCTGTTATTCGATGCTCGACACCATTAACTCGCGCCACCAGCGCGTGGTGGTTGGTGTGCGTCTGCAACAGGTTGCCGGACGCGATCGTAAAGTGGATATCAAGCCGTTTGCCATTCAGGGACTGCCGATGTCGGTGCAGCCGACACAGCTGGTGACCGAATCCCTGAACGAACGTCAGGCGCGCGTGCTGCCGCTTAACGAGCTCAAAGACAAGCTCGAGGCGATGGAAGGCGTGCAGTTTAAACAGTTCAACTCCATTACCGATTACCACTCGCTGATGTTCGATCTGGGCATCATCGCGCGTCGTCTGCGCTCAGCGTCTGATCGTAGTAAATTCTATCGTCTGATCGAAGCTTCGCTGTACGGCGGGATCTCCAGTGCCATTACCCGTTCTCTGCGCGACTACCTGCTGCCGGAAAACAGCGGTGTGCGTAAAGCGTTCCAGGACATGGAAGCGGCGCTGCGTGAAAACCGTATGACGCTGGAAGCGATTCGCGTCACCCAGTCGGACCGCGACCTGTTTAAACATCTGATCAGCGAAGCCACCAACTACGTGGCGGCGGACTACATGCGTCACGCCAACGAGCGCCGTGTCCATCTCGATAAGGCCCTGGAGTTTCGTCGCGAGCTACATACTTCGCGTCAGCAACTGGCGGCGGAGCAGTACAAACATGTCGATATGGCGCGTGAACTGGCAGAGCACAACGGTGCCGAAGGCGATCTGGAAGCGGATTATCAGGCGGCCAGCGATCATCTGAACCTGGTGCAAACCGCTTTGCGTCAGCAGGAGAAAATCGAACGCTACGAAGCGGACCTCGATGAACTGCAGATCCGTCTCGAAGAGCAAAATGAAGTGGTGGCAGAAGCCATCGAGCGCCAGGAAGATAACGAAGCGCGCGCGGAAGCCGCCGAACTGGAAGTGGACGAGCTGAAAAGTCAGCTTGCTGACTACCAGCAGGCGCTGGACGTCCAGCAAACGCGTGCGATCCAGTACAACCAGGCGATTGCTGCGCTTAATCGCGCCAAAGAACTGTGCCATCTGCCGGACTTAACCGCCGACAGCGCCGCCGAATGGCTGGAAACCTTCCAGGCGAAAGAGCTGGAAGCGACCGAAAAAATGCTCTCTCTTGAGCAGAAAATGAGCATGGCGCAAACTGCGCACAGCCAGTTTGAGCAGGCTTATCAGCTGGTGGTTGCAATCAACGGCCCGCTGGCGCGTAACGAGGCGTGGGATGTCGCCCGCGAACTGCTGCGCGAAGGGGTTGATCAGCGTCACCTGGCAGAGCAGGTTCAGCCACTGCGGATGCGCTTAAGCGAACTGGAACAGCGTCTCCGCGAGCAGCAAGAAGCTGAGCGTCTGCTGGCAGATTTCTGCAAACGTCAGGGCAAGAATTTTGATATCGACGAACTGGAAGCCCTGCATCAGGAACTGGAAGCGCGCATTGCCTCTCTTTCTGACAGCGTTTCCAACGCCCGTGAAGAGCGTATGGCGCTGCGTCAGGAGCAGGAACAGCTGCAGTCTCGCATTCAGAGTTTGATGCAGCGTGCGCCGGTTTGGCTGGCAGCGCAAAACAGCCTCAATCAGTTGAGCGAGCAGTGCGGTGAAGAGTTCACCTGCAGCCAGGATGTCACCGAATATCTGCAACAACTGCTGGAGCGTGAGCGCGAAGCGATTGTTGAACGTGATGAAGTGGGCGCTCGCAAAAACGCTGTCGATGAAGAGATCGAACGTTTAAGCCAGCCAGGCGGCTCCGAAGACCAGCGTCTGAATGCGTTGGCGGAACGCTTTGGCGGCGTGCTGTTGTCAGAAATTTATGACGACGTTAGCCTGGAAGATGCGCCGTACTTCTCGGCGCTGTATGGCCCGTCTCGCCACGCCATTGTGGTGCCGGATCTGTCTCAGGTGGCCGAACAGCTGGAAGGCTTAACCGATTGTCCGGAAGATCTCTACTTGATCGAGGGAGATCCGCAGTCGTTCGATGATAGCGTGTTCAACGTCGATGAGCTGGAAAAAGCGGTGGTGGTGAAAACCGCCGAGCGTCAGTGGCGTTACTCGCGTTTCCCGGAAGTGCCGCTGTTTGGTCGCGCGGCGCGTGAAAGCCGGATCGAAAGCCTGCACGCCGAGCGCGAATTGCTCTCTGAACGCTTTGCTACGCTCTCCTTTGATGTTCAGAAAACCCAGCGACTGCATCAGGCATTCAGCCGCTTTATTGGCAGCCATCTGGCAGTGGCGTTTGAGTCCGATCCAGAAGCCGAAATTCGCCAACTGAACAGCCGTCGTGTCGAACTGGAGCGGGCGTTGAGTAATCATGAAAATGATAACCAGCAGCAGCGAATTCAGTTTGAGCAGGCGAAAGAGGGCGTTGCGGCACTGAACCGTATCCTGCCGCGTCTCAACCTTTTGGCGGATGACTCACTGGCGGATCGTGTCGATGAAATCCGCGAACGTCTTGATGAAGCTCAGGAAGCCGCGCGTTTTGTTCAGCAGTTTGGCAATCAACTGGCGAAACTGGAGCCGATCGTTTCTGTGTTGCAGAGCGACCCGGAACAGTTCGAACAGTTAAAAGAAGATTACGCGTATTCTCAGCAGATGCAGCGCGATGCCCGTCAACAGGCATTTGCCCTGACTGAAGTGGTACAGCGTCGTGCGCACTTTAGCTACTCTGACTCGGCAGAAATGCTTAGTGGGAACAGCGATCTCAACGAAAAACTGCGTGAACGTCTGGAACAGGCGGAAGCGGAACGTACTCGTGCTCGTGAAGCGTTGCGCGGCCACGCTGCGCAGTTGAGTCAGTACAACCAGGTACTGGCTTCGCTGAAAAGTTCTTACGACACCAAAAAAGAGCTGCTTAACGATCTACAACGAGAACTACAGGATATCGGCGTGCGTGCCGATAGCGGGGCAGAAGAGCGGGCGCGTATTCGCCGTGACGAGCTGCACGCGCAACTGAGCAATAACCGTTCACGCCGCAATCAACTGGAAAAAGCGCTGACCTTCTGCGAAGCGGAGATGGACAACCTGACCCGCAAACTGCGCAAGCTGGAACGTGATTACTTTGAGATGCGCGAGCAGGTAGTGACCGCGAAAGCGGGCTGGTGTGCGGTAATGCGCATGGTGAAAGATAATGGCGTTGAACGCCGCTTACACCGTCGTGAGTTGGCTTATCTCTCTGCCGATGATTTACGTTCCATGTCGGATAAGGCGTTAGGTGCGCTGCGTCTGGCGGTGGCGGATAACGAACATCTGCGCGACGTGCTGCGCATGTCGGAAGATCCAAAACGACCTGAACGCAAAATCCAGTTCTTCGTGGCGGTTTATCAGCATCTGCGCGAACGTATTCGCCAGGATATTATTCGTACCGATGATCCGGTGGAAGCTATCGAGCAGATGGAAATCGAACTTAGTCGTCTGACCGAAGAGTTAACTTCTCGCGAACAGAAACTGGCGATCAGCTCCCGCAGTGTGGCGAACATCATTCGCAAAACCATTCAGCGCGAACAGAACCGTATCCGCATGCTCAACCAGGGCTTGCAGAGCGTATCGTTCGGTCAGGTGAACAGTGTGCGTCTGAACGTGAACGTGCGTGAAACCCACGCCATGCTGCTTGACGTGCTTTCAGAACAGCATGAGCAACATCAGGATCTGTTCAAGAGCAACCGTCTAACCTTCTCGGAAGCTCTGGCAAAACTGTATCAGCGACTTAATCCACAAATTGATATGGGTCAGCGCACGCCGCAAACCATTGGTGAAGAACTTCTGGATTACCGTAACTACCTGGAGATGGAAGTTGAGGTTAACCGTGGTTCCGATGGCTGGTTGCGCGCGGAGTCTGGCGCACTGTCGACCGGTGAGGCTATCGGTACGGGTATGTCGATTCTGGTGATGGTGGTACAGAGCTGGGAAGATGAATCTCGCCGCCTGCGCGGTAAAGATATCTCTCCTTGCCGTCTGCTATTCCTCGATGAAGCTGCGCGACTGGATGCCCGTTCCATCGCCACGCTGTTTGAATTGTGTGAGCGTTTGCAAATGCAGCTCATCATCGCGGCACCTGAAAATATCAGCCCGGAGAAAGGCACCACCTATAAACTGGTGCGTAAAGTCTTCCAGAATACCGAACACGTTCACGTAGTCGGCCTGCGAGGATTTGCGCCGCAACTCCCTGAAACGCTTCCAGGAACGGATGAAGCGCCTTCTCAGGCAAGTTAAGTTCAAGGCGGCAGCAATGCCGCCCTTTTTTTTGAAAAACTCCGTTTCTGCACTAAAAAAATGCCGCATTATGGCGCGCTTTTCTTTAAACTTCTTTACATTAGGTTGTGTAAAAACGTACCGACGTTTATATACTGAAGGTAAGCTTGATAAGTAACAGGCTTGCTCGTCATACTTTCATGAGTATTGGCGTTGTAAAGGCAGTTAAGATAAAACAGCCTGGCTATTCAGAGTATGATAAAAACAGGGGGCAAGGGATGTTGCTTAACATGATGTGTGGTCGTCGGCTTTCGGCAATCAGTTTGTGCCTGGCCGTAACATTCGCTCCACTGTTCAGTGTGCAGGCTGATGAGCCTGAGGTTATCCCTGGTGACAGCCCGGTGGCTGTAAGTGAACAGGGAGATGTACTGCCGCAGGCGCAAGCCACGGCAATAATGGCGGGGATCCAACCGCTACCTGAAGGTGCGGCAGAAAAGGCCCGCACGCAAATTGAATCACAATTACCTGCAGGTTATAAGCCGGTTTATCTTAACCAGCTTCAACTCTTGTATGCAGCACGCGATATGCAGCCGATGTGGGAAAATCGTGATGCAGTTAAAGCTTTCCAGCAGCAGTTGGCGGAAGTGGCGATTGCCGGTTTTCAACCGCAGTTTAACAAATGGGTGGAGTTACTGACTAACCCTGGCGTTAACGGTATGGCACGTGATGTGGTGCTATCGGATGCAATGATGGGGTATCTCCATTTCGTCGCAAACATTCCGGTCAAAGGTACCCGCTGGCTGTACAGCAGTAAACCTTATGCGCTCTCAACACCGCCGCTCTCGGTCATTAACCATTGGCAGGTGGCGCTGGATAACGGTCAACTGACCACGTTTGTCACAGGGTTGGCACCACAGCATCCGCAATATTCAGCAATGCATGAATCTTTGCTGAACTTATTGAGTGATTCCAAACCGTGGCCGCAACTGACCGGTAAAGCAACGCTACGTCCTGGTCAATGGAGTAACGACGTCCCGGCGCTGCGCGAGATTTTGCAGCGTACAGGTATGCTCGAAGGTGGGCCGAAAATAGCACTGCCGGGCGATGAAACATCGACAGGCGCGGTAGTTAGTCCGTCTGCCGCTGCAATCGAAACAGCCGAAACTAAGCCGATGGGTAAGCAAACTACAGCTCGCAGTAAACCTGCGCCAGCCGTCCGAGCTGCCTATGATAATGAGCTGGTGGAAGCCGTGAAACGTTTTCAGGCATGGCAAGGCTTAGGAGCAGATGGCTCTATTGGCCCGGCAACGCGAGACTGGTTAAACGTCACGCCTGCACAGCGAGCGGGCGTGCTGGCGCTCAATATCCAGCGATTGCGCTTGCTGCCATCCGAGCTTTCTACTGGCATCATGGTTAACATTCCGGCCTATTCGCTGGTCTATTATCAGAACGGCAATCAAGTGCTGGATTCAAGGGTCATTGTCGGTCGTCCCGATCGCAAAACGCCGATGATGAGCAGTGCCTTAAACAATGTGGTGGTAAACCCGCCGTGGAACGTACCACCGACGCTGGCACGCAAAGATATTCTGCCAAAGGTGCGTAACGATCCCGGTTATCTTGAAAGCCATGGCTATACGGTTATGCGCGGCTGGAACAGCAAAGATGCGCTTGACCCGTGGCAGATTGACTGGTCGACGATAACCGCATCGAATTTGCCGTTCCGCTTCCAGCAAGCTCCTGGCCCGCGAAATTCGCTAGGACGGTATAAATTTAATATGCCGAGTTCAGACGCTATCTATTTGCATGACACGCCGAATCACAATCTTTTCAAACGTGAAACGCGCGCGTTGAGTTCTGGCTGTGTGCGGGTGAATAAGGCGTCGGATCTGGCAAATATGCTGCTGCAGGATGCTGGCTGGAATGACAAGCGTATCTCCGATGCTCTGAAGCGGGGTGATACCCGTTACGTTAATATTCGTCAATCGATACCGGTTAATCTTTACTATCTGACCGCTTTTGTTGGTGCAGATGGTCGGACCCAATATCGTACAGATATTTACAATTATGATCTGCCGGCACGATCCAGCTCGCAAATTGTCTCAAAAGCGGAACAATTAATCAGGTAAATGAAGTAGTTCGGGAAAATCTGTTGTCGTAATAATTAGCATTTTCGGGGGCTATTCTCTGTAGCCCCCGTCGCTGCTGGGGGTGAGTCATCTTGACGTCAGCTTTATGGGCGGTTAAGGTGCCTCTTGTGCGCCAGAAGTGCATATAAACGATAACATTGACCTGTAGACTTGATTATCATGGACAAATTCGACGCTAATCGCCGCAAACTACTGGCGCTTGGTGGTGTTGCACTTGGTGCCGCCATCCTGCCGACGCCTTCATTTGCGACACTCTCTACCCCACGTCCGCGCATTTTGACACTTAACAATCTCCATACCGGAGAGTCAATTAAGGCGGAGTTTTTCGATGGCAGAGGCTATATTCAGGAAGAATTGGCAAAACTAAACCATTTTTTCCGCGATTTCCGCGCGAACAAAATAAGGTCCATCGACCCAGGATTATTCGACCAGTTATATCGCCTGCAAGGGTTGTTAGGCACTCGCAAGCCAGTACAGCTCATTTCTGGCTACCGTTCGATTGACACCAATAATGAATTACGCGCCCACAGCCGTGGAGTAGCAAAGAAAAGCTATCACACTAAAGGGCAGGCGATGGACTTCCATATTGAAGGTATTGCGTTAAGCAATATACGCAAAGCAGCGTTATCTATGCGCGCAGGTGGTGTAGGATATTACCCACGCAGTAACTTTGTGCATATTGATACCGGGCCAGCGCGGCACTGGTAACAATCGCTTAACGAAACAGGGGCAGTATGAATTATCGTATTATTCCGGTCACCGCATTTTCCCAGAACTGTTCATTGATCTGGTGTGAGCAAACTCGCCTGGCCGCACTGGTCGATCCGGGTGGCGATGCGGAAAAAATCAAACAGGAAGTTGACGCCAGCGGCCTGACGCTAATGCAGATCCTGCTGACGCATGGTCATCTGGACCACGTTGGCGCAGCGGCGGAACTGGCACAACACTACGGCGTGCCAGTGCTTGGCCCGGAAAAAGAAGATGAGTTCTGGCTGCAAGGCTTGCCTGCGCAGAGTCGCATGTTTGGCCTGGAAGAGTGTCAGCCATTAACGCCAGATCGCTGGCTGAATGAAGGCGACACTATCAGCATAGGGAATGTGACTTTACAGGTGTTACATTGCCCAGGGCATACGCCAGGCCATGTGGTTTTCTTTGATCATCAGGCAAAACTGTTGATTTCTGGCGACGTCCTTTTCAAAGGCGGAGTAGGGCGCAGTGACTTCCCACGAGGCGATCACAATCAACTGATTTCTTCAATCAAAGATAAATTGCTGCCATTGGGGGATGACGTGACATTTATTCCGGGTCACGGACCATTATCCACTCTTGGTTATGAGCGCCTGCATAACCCCTTCCTGCAAGACGAAATGCCCGTCTGGTAAAAGCGCATAAAAAAGCCCGCTTTTAATGCGGGCCTGGATTTCTGACAAAGTGCGCTTTGTTTATGCCGGATGCGGCGCGAGCACCTTATCCAGCTTACAAAATCGTGCAAATTCAAAATATTGCAGGGGACGCGTAGGCCTGATAAGCGTAGCGCATCAGGCAATGTTGCGTTTGTCATCAGTCTCAGCCCGCTTTCAGCGGGCTTCATTGGTTTTAACGCTTACAGCACAGCCACAATCGCTTCGCACAGCGGCGCCATATTATCTGGCGTCATTCCGGCCACGTTTACGCGACCAGAAGCAACAGCATACACGCCAAACTCTTCACGCAGACGCAGTACCTGTTCTTTTGTCAGGCCACTGAAAGAGAACATACCATTCTGTTTGATGATAAAGCTAAAGTCGCGGTTTGCGCCTTTCTCCTGCAGTGTATTAACAAATAACTGACGCATACGCTGAATGCGCTGGCGCATATCGGTCAGCTCTTGTTCCCAGATCGCACGCAAAGCCTCGTTGCTCAGGATCGTAGCAACAACCGAAGCCCCGTGAGCCGGTGGGTTAGAATAGTTTGCGCGAATTACTGCTTTCATCTGGCTGAATGCACGATCGACAGTTTCACTGTCTGCGGCAACCAGAGTACAAGCGCCAACACGCTCGTTGTACAGGCCAAAGTTCTTAGAGTAGGAACTGGCGACGATCAGCTCTTTATGCAGAGCCGCGAAAGCGCGCAGACCTTCAGCATCCTCTTCCAGACCACGGGCGAAACCCTGGTAAGCGAAGTCAAATAGCGGCAGCCAGCCTTTCTCAACAGAAAGCTGCGCCAGTGTTTGCCATTGCTCCAGTGTAGGATCGATGCCGGTAGGGTTATGGCAGCAGCCGTGGAACAGGACAACGTCACCAGCCTGAGCTTCGTTCAGACTGTTAACTAAAGCGTCGAAGTCCAGAGTGTGATTTTCCGCATCGTAATAAGCGTATTCACGAACTTCCAGACCCGCAGAGTTAAATACGCTCTTATGGTTTGGCCAGCTTGGGTTGCTCACCCACACACGCTTAACGCTGGTATTTTTTGCCAGGAAATCGGCAGCTACACGTAATGCACCGGTACCACCTGGGGTCTGGGCTGTACGTGCGCGTTTGTCATTGATTAAGGCGCTACCTTTACCAAACAGCAGTTCCTGAGTACAACGACCAAATTCAGGAATACCGTCAATGCCGAGGTAGTTTTTGGTGGTTTCATTTTCGAGCAGATACTGTTCAGCCTTTTTAACGCTGGTCAATACCGGGGTTTTGCCCGTCTCATCTTTATAGACACCAATCCCGAGGTTAATTTTGCCGGGACGTTCATCGGCACGAAACAGATCGGCCAGGCCCAGAATCGGGTCGGCAGGAGCGGCGGTAATGTTCTCAAACATGACGAGGTTCCATTATGGTTACAGAAGGGAAGTCCGCTATCAGGGTAACGGGAGATTTACAAAATTCCAACTATTACTGATGAAAACGCAGGCTGTTTTTTCAAGACGTGAGATTGCTCTGGAAGGCATAAAAAAACAGGACCAAAGTCCTGTTTTTTCGGCATTTAACAAAGAGGTCTGCTATTAGAACTGGTAAACGATACCTACAGCAACGGTATCATCAGAACCTACGCCCAGTTTGTTGTCAGAATCGATCTGGTTGATGATGTAGTCAACATAGGTGGACATGTTTTTGTTGAAGTAGTAGGTTGCGCCCACTTCAACGTAGTTCACCAGATCAACATCACCGATGCCTTCTACGTCTTTCGCTTTAGATTTGGTGTAAGCGATGGACGGACGCAGACCAAAGTCAAACTGGTATTGCGCAACTAACAGAACGTCTTGCGTTTTGTTGGCAAAGCCACCAGTGATCGGGGTGGCGTTACGGGTTTCACCGTAGTTTGCAGCCAGGTAGATGTTATTTGCATCATACTTCAGACCAGTTGCCCACTGTTCAGCTTTTTTACCCTGGCCGAGAGGCTGAGCTTCTTGCAGGTCGGTGCGGTCAGCTGCACCATAAGCACCAACGATACCAAAGCCTTCGAATTCGTAGCTGATGGAACCGCCAACACCGTCGCCGTTAGAACGTCGTGCAGTATCACGCTCGTTTTTACCCAGGTACTGAACAGCGAAGTTCAGGCCATCAACCAGACCAAAGAAGTTGGAGTTACGGTAGGTAGCAACGCCGCCTACACGACCAACGAAGAAGTCATCGCTGTATGCGGTATCGCCACCGAACTCTGGCAGCATATCGGTGTAGCCCAGTGCGTCATAAACAACACCGTAATTACGACCGTAATCGAAAGAACCTACGTCAGCGTATTTCAGACCAGCGAATGCCAGACGGGTTTTGTTGCCAGTTTGAGCGTCAGCACCTTCAGAGTTGTTACCCTGGAAGTTGTATTCCCACTGACCGTAACCGGTCAGATCGGAATTGATTTGAGTTTCCCCTTTAAAACCAAGGCGGGCATAGGTCATGTCACCATTGCCACCGTAACTGTTTTCACCGTTATCCTTGGAAAAATAATGCAGACCGACAGCTTTACCGTACAGATCTACTTTGTTGCCATCTTTGTTATAGATTTCTGCAGCGTTTGCAGTACCTGCTACTAACAGAGCAGGGACAATCACTGCCAGAATATTGCGCTTCATCATTATTTATTACCCTCATGGTTTTTTTTATAACACCTGCCACTGCCGCCAATAAGTTCTGTCAATGAATCTTTACGGAACTATTGATGAGAGTTTGGTGTTTTATGTATCTGCAGGCATCTTTCCATTCAAACTAACGTTTCGCTACCGTGAAAGTGCTACAAAGATAAAGATATGGTTACAAAAAGCAAAAATGTGTAACCAATGGTAAAATTTAAGGAACTTTGTGAACGCCGTCATATTTCCATTGGACTTTAATGATATTTGCAGTGAATTTGAACTATTTATATGATTTCCTTATGTTTAAATTAACTAAACGAAAATTTTCTTTCTGATCATTTTTCCCCGCAGTCTCACTGAATCACGCTTTCAGGCGTCCAGAAAGCCAAAAATAAGTATAAAAATTGTGCTATCAGCTAAGAAATTGCTAATCCGTAATAAGACTGTGGGTTAATTTTTTGTTCGCAAATATTTCAGAGAAATATTCCGTAACAGGAAGAGGGGCCTTGAGGGGTTGCAAATAGATTGATTGACTTAACAAACAGATAACTTGACAGAAGGGGATAAAAAAGAGCCAGCGTGCGCTGGCTCTTTCAGGAAGTGAATTAGAAGCTGGCGTTACGCGGAGTACGTGGGAAAGGAATCACGTCACGCACGTTCTGTACGCCGGTCACGTAGGCAATCAGGCGTTCAAAGCCAAGACCGAAACCGGAATGTGGAACAGTACCGTAGCGACGCAGATCGCGATACCACCAGTAATCTTCTTTGTTCAGGCCCATCTCCAGCATGCGCTCGTCCAGCACGTCCAGACGCTCTTCACGCTGCGAACCACCAATGATCTCACCGATACCCGGCGCCAGAACGTCCATTGCGGCAACGGTTTTACCGTCTTCGTTAAGGCGCATATAGAACGCTTTAATGTCTTTCGGATAGTTTTTAACCACTACCGGTGCTTTAAAGTGTTCTTCCGCCAGATAACGCTCGTGCTCAGAAGAGAGATCGACGCCCCAGTAAACCGGGTTTTCAAATTTCTTACCGCAGTTTTCAAGGATGGTGACTGCTTCGGTGTAATCAACCTGGGCGAAGTCTGCTTCAATGAAACGTTCCAGGCGGCTTACAGCATCTTTGTCCACGCGTTCAGCGAAGAATTTCATGTCGTCAGCACGTTCTTCGAGAACTGCTTTGAAGACATATTTCAGCATGGCTTCAGCCAGACCGGCGATATCGTTCAGATTAGCAAACGCGACTTCTGGCTCCAGCATCCAGAATTCCGCCAGGTGACGACTGGTGTTGGAGTTTTCAGCACGGAATGTCGGGCCGAAGGTATAAATTTTCGATAGCGCACAGGCATAGGTTTCGCCGTTCAACTGACCAGATACGGTCAGGAAAGACTCTTTACCAAAGAAGTCTTTATCGAAATCGACTTTGCCCTGATCGTTACGTGGTAGGTTTTCCAGATCCAGCGTTGAAACGCGGAACATTTCGCCAGCGCCTTCGGTATCGGACGCGGTAATCAGCGGCGTAGAAACCCAGAAGAAGCCCTGCTCGTTAAAGAAGCGATGCAGTGCCTGTGCCAGCGTGTGGCGAACGCGTGCTACTGCGCCAATCAGGTTGGTACGCGGACGCAGGTGAGCGACTTCACGCAGATATTCGATGCTGTGGCGTTTTGCGGCCATCGGGTAAGTGTCTGGATCTTCAACCCAACCGGCAACTTCAACGTTGCTGGCCTGAATTTCAAATTGTTGCCCCTGGCCCGGCGATGCCACGACTTTACCCGTCACAATGACCGAGCAACCGGTGGTCAGACGCAGTACGTCTTCATTGTAATTGGGCAGAGAATTATTGATGACAGCCTGTACAGGATCAAAGCAGGAACCGTCATAAACGGCGAGGAAGGAGATGCCAGCTTTTGAATCTCGGCGGGTACGTACCCATCCGCGCACGGTGACTTCGCTGTCAACGGCTATGCGGCCCTGGAGTACGTCGGCTACAGGCACAACGCTCATAATATTCTCTCTGTTAATAGTCGGAAAAAATAAACACTTGTCCACCCGTCAATGGGGGGATACCTATGTTACCTGGCATCTGCAATCAGACAAGCAGAATTCGCAGATGGGGCAAAAGATTTCGGAATAAAAGGCAAAAAAGGAGCCGTTATGGCTCCCTGGTGATATTAACTGGCTTTTTTAATGTGCGGAAGGTCGAATGCTTTACGCAGCGCGCGGACAAACGCTTTGTCATGGCAGATAGTTTTGCCAGGGCTGTCAGAAAGTTTCGCCACTGGTTTACCGTTACACTCCACCAGTTTAATCACGATATTCAAGGGTTTTACCTGAGGAATATCACAAGTCAGGCGTGTACCAATGCCAAAACTTAATTGCACGCGAGAAGAGAAGTGGCGATAAAGCTCAACCGCTTTAGGTAAATCCAGATTGTCGGAGAAAACCAGTATTTTGCTTTGTGGATCAATCCCCAGTTTCTCATAATGTGCAATCGCTTTTTCGCCCCATTCTACCGGGTCGCCAGAGTCATGACGCAAGCCCTGATAGCGGCTGGCAAACTCCACACCGAAATCACGTAAGAATGCATCCATCGTAATACAGTCGGTTAACGCAATCCCCAGTTGATCGGGATACTCTTCCAGCCAGGCAGCAAGTGCAGCTCGCTGGCTGTTGGCAAGGTCCGGGCTGATTTGCTGATGTGCCTGGAACCATTCGTGTGCCTGGGTTCCCATCGGCGTAAGGGAAAGGCGACGCGCCAGATCGTAATTACTGGTGCCAACGAACCACTTTTCCTGTTGCAGACGTTTAACGATGGTTTCTTGTACTTCGCGAGAAAAACGGCGGCGAGTGCCGAAATCCATCAGATGGAAGCGCGACATATCAAGGTCGGCGGTTAACGCCGAGAAGTTGACTAATTTGCTTTCCAGAGTGTCGAGGGCTTGCGCAACGTCGGCCTGCGGTGAGCGATAGCGATGTACCAGTTCACTAATGACCGCCAGCAAAGGAACTTCCCATAGGATGACTTCACGCCACGGACCGCTTAAACGAATATCCAGCTTACCGTTATCGTTGCTAACAGTGACCTGTTCCGGATTAAAGCGGAATTCACGCAGCCAGTCGAGATAGTCGGCTTTAAAGAAAGGCAGGGCAGAGAGCCACTGATATTCATCATCCCGCAGGCACAAGTTTTCCATCGCCTGAACCTGTTCACGAATAGCATCGGCATAAATACCCAGCAGATCGTCACCACGGCAACGAAATTCCGCCGCGACATGCACATCATAGTAGTGATGAAACACGGCTTGCTGCATATGCAACTTATAAGCATCTGTATCCAGCAACGAGTGCAGAACAGGAGAAGCGAATTGTGTCATAGGTGCGCAGTAGCGTCCTCTTACGGGAGCGTTTAGTACAATAAACATCTTAGGAAACTGCTGGAGTATACCTTGTTTCGCAATTTATTGAACCCCGATCACACCATATGCCACCTTTATGGTCGATAGCGTTGCGCTGTGTATGTTATACAAATGTAGCAATAAAAGCGTTTGTACCTGAAAAGATGAAGATTCTGCGTAGCGAGATTTACGCAACAGGAATAGACTGAACACCAGACTCTATAAAAGATGCTAAAGGTTATTTATGACTCAACAGCCACAAGCCAAATACCGTCACGATTATCGTGCGCCGGATTACCAGATTACTGATATTGACTTGACCTTTGACCTGGACGCGCAAAAGACGGTAGTTACCGCAGTCAGCCAGGCTGTCCGTCATGGTGCATCAGATGCACCGCTTCGTCTTGATGGCGAAGATCTTAAACTGGTTTCTATTCATATTAATGATGAGCCGTGGAACGCCTGGAAAGAAGAAGAGGGCGCACTGGTCATCAGTAATTTGCCGGAGTGTTTTACGCTCAAGATTGTTAATGAAATTAGTCCGGCAGCGAATACCGCGTTGGAAGGGCTTTATCAGTCAGGCGATGCGCTTTGCACTCAGTGTGAAGCCGAAGGTTTCCGCCATATTACGTATTATCTCGACCGCCCGGACGTGCTGGCGCGTTTTACCACCAAAATTATTGCCGATAAAACCAAATATCCCTTCCTGCTTTCCAACGGTAACCGCGTTGCGCAAGGCGAGCTGGAAAACGGACGTCATTGGGTACAGTGGCAGGACCCGTTCCCGAAACCGTGCTACCTGTTTGCGCTGGTGGCTGGCGACTTTGATGTACTGCGCGACACCTTTACCACGCGTTCTGGTCGCGAAGTAGCACTGGAGCTGTACGTCGATCGCGGCAACCTTGATCGCGCGCCGTGGGCGATGACCTCGCTGAAAAACTCCATGAAATGGGATGAAGAACGCTTTGGCCTGGAGTATGACCTCGACATCTATATGATCGTTGCGGTGGATTTCTTCAATATGGGCGCGATGGAGAATAAAGGTCTGAATATCTTTAACTCCAAGTATGTACTGGCGCGCACCGACACTGCCACCGACAAAGATTACCTCGATATTGAACGCGTTATCGGCCATGAATATTTCCATAACTGGACCGGTAACCGAGTGACCTGCCGCGACTGGTTCCAGCTTAGTCTGAAAGAAGGTTTAACGGTGTTCCGCGATCAGGAGTTCAGTTCTGATCTTGGTTCCCGCGCAGTTAACCGCATCAATAATGTGCGCACCATGCGCGGATTGCAGTTTGCGGAAGATGCCAGCCCGATGGCGCACCCGATCCGCCCGGATATGGTCATTGAGATGAACAACTTCTACACCCTGACCGTTTACGAGAAGGGTGCGGAAGTGATTCGTATGATCCACACTCTGCTGGGCGAAGAAAACTTCCAGAAAGGGATGCAGCTCTATTTCGAGCGTCATGATGGCAGTGCAGCGACCTGCGACGATTTCGTTCAGGCGATGGAAGACGCGTCGAATGTCGATCTCTCCCATTTCCGCCGTTGGTACAGCCAGTCCGGCACGCCAGTTGTGACCGTCAAAGACGACTACAATCCGGAAACTGAGCAGTACACCCTGACCATCAGCCAGCGCACGCCAGCCACACCGGATCAGGCAGAAAAACAGCCGCTGCATATTCCGTTTGCCATCGAACTGTATGATAACGAAGGCAAAGTGATCCCGTTGCAGAAAGGCGGTCATCCGGTCAATTCCGTGCTGAACGTCACCCAGGCGGAACAGACCTTTGTCTTTGATAATGTCTACTTCCAGCCGGTGCCTGCGCTGCTGTGCGAATTCTCTGCGCCAGTGAAACTGGAATATAAGTGGAGCGATCAGCAACTGACCTTCCTGATGCGTCATGCGCGTAATGACTTCTCCCGCTGGGACGCGGCGCAAAGTTTGCTGGCAACCTACATCAAGCTGAACGTCGCCCGTCATCAGCAAGGTCAACCATTGTCTTTACCAGCACACGTTGCCGATGCTTTCCGCGCGGTACTGCTGGATGAGAAGATTGACCCGGCACTGGCGGCAGAAATTCTGACACTGCCTTCCGTCAATGAAATGGCGGAACTGTTCGATATCATTGATCCGATTGCTATTGCCGAAGTGCGCGAAGCACTCACCCGTACTCTGGCGACTGAACTGGCGGATGAGCTGCTGGCAATCTATAACGCGAATTACCAGAGTGAGTATCGCGTTGAGCATGAAGATATTGCGAAACGGACGCTGCGTAACGCCTGCCTGCGCTTCCTCGCTTTCGGTGAAACGCATCTGGCTGATGTGCTGGTGAGCAAGCAGTTCCACGAAGCGAACAATATGACCGATGCGCTGGCGGCGCTCTCTGCGGCGGTTGCTGCGCAGTTGCCATGCCGTGACAAGTTGATGCAGGAATACGACGATAAGTGGCATCAGGACGGTCTGGTAATGGATAAATGGTTTATCCTGCAAGCCACCAGCCCGGCGGCGAATGTGCTGGAGACGGTGCGAGGCCTGTTGCAGCATCGCTCATTTACCATGAGTAACCCGAACCGTATTCGTTCGTTGATTGGCGCGTTTGCGGGCAGCAACCCGGCAGCGTTCCATGCCGAAGATGGCAGCGGTTACCAGTTCCTGGTGGAAATGCTTACCGACCTCAACAGCCGTAACCCGCAGGTGGCTTCACGTCTGATTGAGCCGCTGATTCGCCTGAAACGTTACGATGCCAAACGTCAGGAGAAAATGCGTGCGGCGCTGGAGCAGTTGAAAGGGCTGGAAAATCTCTCTGGCGATCTGTACGAGAAGATAACTAAAGCTCTGGCTTGATACAAACATGCCTGATGCGACGCTGACGCGTCTTATCAGGCCTACAAACCCGTTGAAACTGCTGGTTTTGTAGGACAGATAAGGCGTTAACGCCGCATCCGGCAACCGTGTCCAACTGCCTGATGCGACGCTTGACGCGCCTTATCAGGCCTACAAGCCCGTTGAAGCTGCTGGTTTTGTGCGCCGCATCCGGCATATTAACCATGACGCCGAATCGGTTGTTCAGAATGCCCACGATGCATCACCCGCTGCAACACTTCCGCTTCCAGCTCCGCTAATCGTACTGATCCTAACCGGCGCGGACGGGGGATATCCACCGTCAAATCCAGACCAATTTTTCCTTCTTCAATTAACAGCACCCGGTCAGCCATCGCTACCGCTTCGCTCACATCATGCGTCACCAGCAAAACAGTAAAGCCATGATCCTGCCAGAGTGACACAATCAAATCCTGCATCTCCAGTCGCGTTAAAGCGTCCAGAGCACCGAGTGGTTCATCAAGCAACAATAAACCCGGTCGATGGATCAACGCTCGCGCCAGCGCCACACGCTGTTTCTGCCCGCCAGAAAGTGCGGCAGGCCATTCCCCCGCGCGATTCTCCAGCCCTACCGCAGCCAACGCCTGACGCGCGGCATCGCGCCACTGGCCTTTAAGGCCTAACCCAACGTTATCAATCACCGATTTCCATGGCAGCAGACGCGCATCCTGAAACATCATTCGCGTATCATCCTGAATCTCAGCCAGCGGTGTTGTGCCTGCCAGCACATCGCCTGCGGTTGGCGTTTCCAGCCCGGCCAGCAGTCGCAGCAGGGTACTTTTGCCACCACCGCTGCGGCCCACTACCGCCACAAACTGGCCTGCCGGAATATGCAAATCCAGTTGGTTCAGGACGATATTTTCCGCGTAATGTTTGCTTACCGCATTGAGCAGTAGCGGCGTACCCTGGTTCAGGCGAGCAGTATTCATACAGTGGCCTCCTTCAGATGATAAGCCGGGTTCCAGCGCAACCAGAGACGCTCTAAAAGTAGCGCACTGACATCAGCAAGTTTGCCGAGCAGGGCGTAGAGAATAATGGCAACCACCACCACGTCCGTTTGCAGAAACTCCCGCGCATTCATCGCCAGATAACCAATGCCAGAATTAGCAGAAATGGTTTCAGCAACAATCAGCGTCAGCCACATCAGACCTAACGCGAAGCGCACGCCGACCATAATTGAGGGTAGGGCACCAGGCAGGATCACATGGATAAACAGCGGTAATCCGGATAAGCCATAGCTTCGCGCCATTTCCACCAGCCCGCGATCGATATTACGGATGCCGTGCCAGGTATTGATATAAATGGGGAAAAGCGTGCCGAGCGCCACCAGAAAGATTTTCGCGGATTCATCAATGCCAAACCACAAAATCACCAGCGGGATCAGTGCCAGATGCGGCACGTTGCGCAACATCTGAATTGAGGTATCCAGCAGCCGTTCTCCCCAGCGAGATAGCCCGCTAATCAGTCCCAGAATCAACCCCAGCGATCCGCCAATTGAAAAGCCAATCAACGCCCGCCAGGAGCTGATCGCCAGATGCTGCCACAATTCGCCGCTGGCGGAGAGCGTCCAGAACGCCATCACCACTCCTTCCGGAGAGGGCAAAATACGCGTCGACAACCAGCCAACTGAGGAGGCCAGTTGCCACACCGCCACGATGCCCACCGGTAAAAACCAGGGGGCAACGCGCAATAACCACTTCTTCACTGGCGTTGCCATCATCGTGTTCCTTAGCTTTGCGCGACTTTACGGGGGATAAAATCATTCGCCACCGCTTCGCCTTGCGGATTCAGCGGTTGTGGCTGGGGAATTTCCGGGATGGCGACATCCAGAAGCGGGAACAGCAACTCGCCAACCCGATACGCTTCTTCCAGATGTGGATAGCCCGAAAGCACAAAACTGTCGATGCCAAGCGCGGCGTATTCGTTGATTCGCGCGGCGACCGTAGGACCATCGCCCACCAGCGCCGTCCCGGCACCGCCGCGGACTAAGCCAACGCCCGCCCATAAATTGGGGCTGATCTCCAGATTGTCGCGCTTGCCGTTATGTAGCGCCGCCATTCGCTGTTGTCCTACGGAATCCGTTCGGGCGAATGCGGCCTGTGCTTTGGCGATAGTCTCATCATCAAGATGAGAGATTAACCGCTCGGCGGCCTGCCACGCTTCGTCGTTGGTTTCGCGGACAATCACATGCAGGCGAATACCGAAACGAATTTTTCGTCCATGCGCGGCAGCTTTCGCCCGCACTTGTTCGATTTTCTCTTTAACCAGTTCTGGTGGTTCGCCCCAGGTGAGGTAGAGATCAACTTGTTCTGCCGCCAGCTCCTGGGCGACGTCTGACGATCCGCCAAAGTAAAGCGGAGGATATGGCTGTTGAATCGGCGGGAAGAGCAGTTTGGCTCCCCGCACATGAATATGTTTACCGTTGAAATCGACGGTTTCGCCCAGCAATAAACGTCGCCAGACCTGGGTAAATTCCGCCGAGGCTTCGTAACGCTCGCTATGATCAAGGAACACGCCGTCGCCAGCCAGCTCTTGTGGATCGCTGCCTGTGACCAGGTTAAACAACGCGCGTCCGTTAGAGAGACGATCAAGCGTGGCGGCCTGGCGGGCGGCAACGGTAGGTGAGGTTACGCTGGGGCGCAGGGCGACAAGAAACTTCAGCCGCTGCGTCACCGGGATCATCGACGCCGCCACCAGCCACGCATCTTCACACGATCGCCCCGTTGGAATTAGCACACCGGTATAGCCCAGACGATCCGCCGCTTGCGCAATTTGTTGCAGATAACCGTGATCAACCGGGCGTGAACCTTCTTCCGTTCCCAGGTAATGTCCGTCACCGTGGGTCGGTAAAAACCAGAACATATTCAGACTCATAATTGTTTTCCTTCCAGTTGCGTGGGCTGCCAGATGCGCTGGCGAATATCGACTTTTTTCGGCACCAGACGGTTTTCATAAAACAGATCTGCTGTTTGCTGCTGTAAGGCGGCAACCTCGGCGTTAACCGGTTTGATGGTGGTAGGAGGGCGATGATCTAAGTAAGAGGCAATCACCGGTGCCGGTAAGCCCATCGTTTTTGCCAGTAAAGCGATGCTTTGCTCGCGCTGGCTGCGGGTTAATGCATCGGCCTCACTAAAGGTTGTGAGTACACCCTGAATAAAAGCGCCGTTTTTTTCTGCATAGGGACGAACTGCCAGATAAAACGATCCGGTTTGATTGAGACTGGTGCCATCTTTCAACACCCGCACGCCGCCCTGTAATAACGCGGCGGAGTAGTAGGGATCCCAGATAGCCCAGGCATCGACGTTACCTTGCTGGAACGCGGCGCGGGCATCGGCGGGCGTCAGGTAAGTGGGCTGGATATCGGTGAATTTAAGCCCGGCCTGTTGCAGGGCGCGCAGTAAAAGGTTGTGCGAACTGGAACCTTTCTGAAAGGCAACTTTGTGATCTTTAAGATCGGCTACGGTTTTGATCGGGCTGTTTTCTGCCACCAGAATCACTTCGGCTTTTGGCTTCGGCGGCTCGACGCCCACGTACACCAAATCAGCCCCGGCGGCCTGAGCAAAGATTGGTGGAATATCCCCGGTACAGCCGAGATCAATACTGCCAACGTTTAACGCTTCCAACATTTGCGGACCCGCGGGGAACTCCACCCAGGAGATTTTGGTTTGCGGATAGCGTTTTTCCAGCATTTGGTAATTTTTCGCCAGTACCGAACTGATATTGCTTTTCTGATAGCCAATCCTTAACGCCTCTGGCGAAGACTCTGCGGCAACAGCGAGTGTAGAGACGCTAAGTAATCCCGCCAGCGCCAGTTTAATGATGTTACGCATGGGCATTACCTCGCAGAGAATGAAGGTCAGGAACATGAACATCGCGGCGGTGAAGTGCCTGCCAGAAAGTTTCCAGGGCGGTATCAAGACGGGTTTGCAGATTTGGCGTGAATAGCGGCTTGTGCTGATAATCAATCACCTGCGAGTCATCGGCAAACACGCCGTGCAGGATCTCCTGGGCTTTCAGTGCACTTAAAACTGGTTTAAGGGCATAATCAACCGCCAGCAGATGAGCCACCGTGCCGCCCGTCGCCAGTGGCAGTACCACTTTGCCTTGCAAAGCGCGTTCTGGCAGCAGGTCGAGCAGGGTTTTCAGCGCACCGGAATAGGCGGCTTTATACACAGGCGTGGCGACGATCAGCCCATCGGCCTGTTGCAGCTGTTCGGTGAAGGTCTTGAGTGCCGGACTATCGAAACGGGCATAGAGCAGATCTTCCGGGGCGAAGTTTTGCAGATTCCAGTGATAAACCTCAACATCCAGGCCATTCAGTTGTTCCCGCGCATATTCCAGTAAGGAACTGGAGCGAGAAGGAAAGCGAGGGCTACCCGCCAGGGTAATGACACGCATACTCTCTCCTTATAACCAATTGTTCTTGTTTTGTTAACATTGATAACAATTCGGTCAGTCTGACAGAGGGCGTTCGTGAGTCGAAATGATTTATCTGAAGAAGGAAAGCCAAAAAAAGCATAAAAAAGGCGCAACAAGAAAACGTTTGCTATTTATTGCCGCAGGTCAATTCCCTTTTGCTGCGAACTCGCACATAATACGCCCCCGGTTTGCACACCGGGAATCCAGGAGAGTTCATGTACTACCCCTTCGTTCGTAAAGCCCTTTTCCAGCTCGATCCAGAGCGCGCACACGAGTTTACTTTTCAGCAATTACGCCGCATCACCGGAACACCGTTTGAAGCGCTTGTTCGGCAAAATGTTCCAGCGAAGCCGGTTAACTGTATGGGACTGACCTTTAAAAACCCGCTTGGTCTGGCAGCCGGTCTTGATAAAGACGGGGAGTGTATTGATGCCCTTGGTGCAATGGGATTTGGATCGATCGAGATCGGTACTGTCACCCCGCGTCCACAACCAGGAAACGATAAACCTCGTCTTTTTCGCCTGGTAGATGCTGAAGGTTTAATAAACCGTATGGGTTTTAATAACCTCGGCGTTGATAACCTCGTAGAGAACGTTAAAAAAGCCCATTACGACGGTGTTCTGGGAATCAATATCGGCAAAAATAAAGATACGCCGGTTGAGCAAGGCAAAGATGACTATCTGATTTGTATGGAAAAAATCTACGCCTATGCAGGATATATTGCCATCAATATTTCATCACCAAATACCCCGGGATTACGCACTCTGCAATATGGCGAAGCGCTGGATGATTTATTAACGGCAATTAAAAATAAACAAAATGATCTGCAAGCGCACCACCACAAATATGTACCAATAGCAGTGAAGATCGCGCCGGATCTTTCTGAAGAAGAGTTGATCCAGGTCGCCGATAGTTTAGTTCGCCATAATATTGATGGCGTCATTGCAACTAATACGACCCTCGATCGTTCTTTAGTTCAGGGAATGAAAAATTGTGATCAAACCGGTGGCTTAAGTGGTCGTCCCTTACAATTAAAAAGTACGGAAATTATTCGTCGCTTGTCGCAGGAATTAAACGGCCGCTTACCGATTATTGGTGTTGGTGGTATTGACTCGGTAATCGCTGCTCGCGAGAAGATAGCTGCGGGGGCTTCTTTGGTGCAAATTTATTCCGGTTTTATTTTTAAAGGTCCGCCGCTGATTAAAGAAATCGTTAACCATATCTAATTATTTCTTTCATTTTCTCTTTATAAGATAATCAGGGCTTTATTTTCAGCCCTGGTTGTTTTATATTCATTGCTGTTACTTATTTAGACATTTTGTACTTTTCTTGTTGAGGTTATTAAGCGAAGCAACAATGGAATATGTTGCAGTGGATTTATAGGGTAGAGGAGAAGCATATGCGAATTAAACCAGACGATAATTGGCGTTGGTATTATGATGAAGAGCATGATCGAATGATGCTTGATTTAGCCAATGGCATGCTATTTCGCTCACGTTTTGCGCGCAAGATGTTGACACCAGACGCCTTTTCTCCTGCGGGATTCTGTGTTGATGACGCCGCGCTCTATTTCTCGTTTGAAGAAAAATGCCGCGACCTTAACTTATCAAAAGAACAAAAAGCTGAACTGGTGCTTAATGCGCTGGTGGCAGTTCGTTATCTCAAACCGCAAATGCCGAAAAGCTGGCATTTTGTTTCTCATGGTGAAATGTGGTCGCCAGTGCCGGGTGATGCAGCCTGTGTCTGGTTAAGCGATACCAATGAACAAGTCAGCCTTCTGGTTGTTGAATCTGGTGAAAATGCCGCGCTGTGCCTCCTTGCGCAGCCTTGTGTTGTCATCGCTGGTCGCGCCATGCAACTGGGTGACGCCATCAAAATTATGAATGACAGGCTGAAACCTCATATGAGTTATGACAGCTTCAGCCTTGAACAGGCCGTTTAACCTTTCAGTTTCAATGCAGTCTTCGGTACACAACTACAGCAAAGAATTGTCCCGTCGTCGCTCATAGCTGATTTTTTCAGCGGGGTGACTTCGCCTTCCAGAAGCTGAACTCGACAACTTCCACATATGCCCGCGCGACAAGAATAGGGGATCCGAATCCCTTGATTTTCTAATTGTTCTAACAATACCTGTTGATTATTACCGCGAAATGCCAGTCCTTGCCAGTCGATATCTACATTCGCATCCATTTGCTGCTTTGTCGGGAGAGTATCGTCTGCGGCTGCCGCGCCGTAGATTTTCGCCGGTGCAGTAGCAAGAATTTCCACTGCATCACCAACACGAACAACGCCACTATTGCGGGCAATTAAATTCTGACCAAAATCGACATCGCCATTATCCTGGGCAGTACGGAAGGATTGCAGCGTTTTTAACGGTTCGCCTGCCGGATGCTTTTGTCCTTTTTCCGGGCTGACAGTGGTGAAAATGCAGCGGCTGCAGGGCTTTACCACGTCAAACACCACATCGCCAATGCGAATCACTTTCCAGGTATCTTCTTCCCAGGCTGCCGCGCCGGAAACCACCAGATTGGGGCGAAATTGCTCCATTTTTACACTTGCCGGGCAGCGTTGCTGCACATCACGCAGTGAGGCTTCATTAGCGAGCAGATACGGATAGCCATCAGCAAACGACAAGGGTACAGTGTTATGGCGTTTTACGCGCCGTGTCATCTGCGGTCCTACCCAGCGCAATTGCACTTCACGGGAGAAAAAGCCGCTTAACCATTTGTTGATCTCATCTGGCGCAATGCGTGCAGTAAAATGGTTACCCCACACTTCGGTTGGCGCGTCCTGCATAGCGAAATCAGCAAAACGGATGTATGCGCTGCTGCCATCTGGCGCGGTGAGATGTAAGCCGTCATGCACGGGCGAAGGGGTAAACCGCACCATCTGCGGAAACTGGCGGGCAGTAATAAACGTACCGTCAGTTTCTGTGACCATAAAGGTGCGATCGAAGGCCAGACCGCTGACATCAGCCAGAGCATGTGTCAGACCGATGCCGCGCATCGATTTAACAGGATGAATAAAAAGCCGGGTTAATGTCGTCACGGTGCGGTCCTCAAATGAAAATAAGCCCTCAACTTTATGACATGACGCGCTTATTAGCTATAATGCGCAACAATTTTCTTAGTGCCTATCCCGTTAGGCTATTTTATTTGTCAGTTTAGCCCTGGGCAGTGCTCGAAATCCTCACGTACTGGTGTACGTTCCGGTTTCTCCATGCTGTCCATGTCCAAACTGACTGCAACAATTACGCCTACTGCGGTAGGCCTTAGAGTAAAAGTGACGATATGAATTCTCTGTTTGCCAGTACGGCCCGTGGGCTGGAAGAGCTGTTAAAAACTGAACTCGAAAACCTGGGGGCCGTTGAATGCCAGGTGGTTCAGGGTGGGGTCCATTTCAAGGGCGACACGCGGCTTGTTTACCAGAGCCTGATGTGGAGTCGCCTGGCCTCACGTATTATGTTGCCGCTGGGCGAGTGCAAGGTTTACAGCGACTTAGACCTTTATCTCGGCGTTCAGGCGATCAACTGGACAGAGATGTTTAATCCTGGCGCGACCTTTGCTGTCCACTTCAGCGGTCTGAATGACACTATCCGCAACAGCCAGTACGGCGCGATGAAAGTCAAAGATGCGATCGTTGATGCTTTCACCCGTAAGAATTTGCCGCGTCCGAATGTCGATCGCGATGCGCCGGATATCCGCGTGAACGTGTGGCTAAATAAAGAAACCGCCAGCATCGCTCTCGATTTAAGTGGTGATGGTTTGCATTTGCGCGGCTATCGCGACCGTGCGGGTATTGCGCCGATCAAAGAAACTCTGGCGGCGGCAATTGTGATGCGTTCCGGTTGGCAGCCAGGAACACCGCTGCTCGATCCAATGTGTGGTTCTGGTACGTTGCTGATTGAAGCGGCGATGCTGGCGACCGACCGCGCACCGGGCTTGCACCGCGGGCGTTGGGGCTTTAGCGGCTGGGCGCAACATGATGAAGCTATCTGGCAAGAAGTAAAAGCGGAAGCGCAAACCCGCGCCCGTAAAGGTCTGGCTGAGTACAACTCTCATTTCTACGGTTCCGACAGCGATGCGCGGGTGATTCAACGTGCGCGCACCAACGCCCGTCTTGCGGGGATTGGCGAACTGATCACTTTTGAAGTGAAAGATGTCGCGCAATTGACCAATCCGCTGCCAAAAGGACCGTACGGTACAGTGTTGAGCAACCCGCCTTACGGCGAACGTCTGGACAGCGAACCGGCGCTGATTGCGCTGCATAGCCTGCTGGGCCGAATCATGAAAAACCAGTTCGGCGGCTGGAATCTCTCTTTATTCAGTGCCTCGCCGGATCTGTTAAGTTGCCTGCAGCTGCGTGCAGACAAACAGTACAAAGCGAAAAACGGTCCATTAGACTGCGTGCAGAAAAATTACCACGTTGCCGAAAGCACTCCAGACAGCAAACCGGCAATGGTGGCAGAAGACTACGCCAACCGTCTGCGTAAGAACCTCAAAAAATTCGAGAAGTGGGCGCGTCAGGAAGGCATTGAATGCTACCGCCTGTACGACGCCGATCTACCGGAATACAACGTTGCCGTTGACCGTTATGCCGACTGGGTGGTGGTGCAGGAGTATGCGCCGCCGAAAACCATTGATGCGCACAAAGCGCGTCAACGTCTGTTCGATATTATCGCGGCGACCATTTCGGTACTCGGGATTGCGCCAAACAAACTGGTGCTGAAAACCCGTGAACGCCAGAAGGGCAAAAATCAGTACCAGAAACTGGGCGAGAAGGGCGAGTTTCTTGAAGTTACCGAATATAACGCTCACCTGTGGGTGAACCTGACGGATTATCTTGATACTGGTTTGTTCCTCGATCACCGTATCGCCCGTCGTATGCTCGGTCAGATGAGCAAAGGCAAAGATTTCCTCAACCTGTTCTCCTATACCGGTAGCGCCACTGTGCACGCGGGATTAGGCGGCGCGCGCAGCACCACTACGGTGGATATGTCGCGTACCTATCTGGAGTGGGCAGAACGTAACCTGCGCCTTAACGGCTTAACCGGTCGTGCGCATCGCCTGATTCAGGCCGACTGCCTGGCGTGGTTACGTGAAGCAAATGAACAGTTCGATCTGATATTTATCGATCCACCAACCTTCTCTAACTCGAAACGAATGGAAGATGCGTTTGATGTTCAGCGCGATCATCTGGCGCTGATGAAAGATTTGAAACGTCTGCTGCGTGCAGGTGGGACGATCATGTTCTCGAACAACAAACGTGGTTTCCGTATGGATCTTGACGGACTGGCAAAACTGGGACTGAAAGCACAAGAAATTACGCAAAAAACGCTCTCCCAGGATTTCGCCCGTAACCGCCAGATCCATAACTGCTGGCTGATTACCGCAGCCTGAAAGGAATAGTAATGTCATTAATCAGTATGCATGGCGCATGGCTGTCGTTCAGCGACGCGCCGCTTCTCGATAACGCAGAACTGCATATCGAAGATAACGAACGTGTTTGTCTGGTGGGCCGTAACGGCGCAGGCAAATCGACGTTAATGAAAATCCTTAACCGTGAACAGGGGCTGGATGACGGTCGCATTATTTACGAGCAAGATTTGATCGTTGCGCGTTTGCAGCAGGATCCACCGCGTAACGTTGAGGGTAGCGTTTATGATTTTGTTGCCGAAGGCATTGAAGAACAAGCGGAATACCTGAAACGCTATCACGATATTTCGCGCCTGGTGATGAACGACCCGAGCGAGAAGAATCTCAACGAACTGGCGAAGGTTCAGGAACAGTTGGATCACCACAACCTGTGGCAACTGGAAAACCGCATCAACGAAGTGCTGGCACAGCTGGGATTAGATCCTAACGTTGCGCTGTCGTCGCTTTCCGGCGGCTGGTTGCGTAAAGCGGCATTAGGACGCGCGTTGGTGAGCAATCCGCGCGTGCTGCTGCTCGACGAACCGACAAACCACCTGGATATTGAAACCATCGACTGGCTGGAAGGTTTCCTGAAAACGTTCAGCGGTACGATTATTTTCATCTCCCACGACCGTTCATTTATTCGCAATATGGCGACGCGTATTGTCGATCTCGATCGCGGCAAACTGGTCACCTATCCGGGTAATTACGACCAGTATTTGTTGGAAAAAGAAGAAGCTCTGCGCGTGGAAGAACTACAAAATGCCGAGTTCGATCGCAAACTGGCACAGGAAGAAGTGTGGATCCGTCAGGGGATCAAAGCACGCCGTACCCGTAATGAAGGCCGCGTGCGTGCGCTGAAAGCAATGCGTCGCGAGCGTGGCGAACGTCGCGAAGTGATGGGTACTGCAAAGATGCAGGTGGAAGAGGCCAGTCGCTCCGGTAAGATCGTTTTCGAAATGGAAGACGTGTGCTACCAGGTTGACGGCAAGCAACTGGTGAAAGATTTTTCTGCCCAGGTACTACGTGGCGATAAAATTGCCCTGATTGGCCCGAATGGCTGTGGCAAAACCACGTTGCTGAAACTGATGCTTGGTCAACTTCAGCCGGACAGCGGACGCATTCACGTCGGCACTAAACTGGAAGTCGCCTATTTTGACCAGCACCGCGCGGAACTCGATCCCGACAAAACGGTGATGGATAACCTTGCTGAAGGTAAGCAAGAGGTGATGGTTAACGGTAAACCGCGCCATGTACTGGGCTATTTACAGGACTTCCTGTTCCATCCGAAACGGGCGATGACGCCGGTGCGCGCGCTCTCTGGCGGGGAACGTAACCGTCTGCTTTTGGCGCGTCTGTTCCTGAAACCCAGTAACTTACTGATCCTCGACGAACCGACCAACGATCTCGATGTTGAAACGCTGGAACTGCTTGAAGAGCTGATCGACAGCTACCAGGGTACAGTATTGCTGGTTAGTCACGATCGTCAGTTTGTTGATAACACCGTAACAGAGTGCTGGATCTTCGAAGGTGGCGGCAAAATTGGCCGTTATGTCGGCGGTTATCACGACGCGCGCGGACAGCAAGAACAGTATGTGGCGTTAAAACAGCCTGCGGTGAAAAAAAACGAAGAAGTAGCTGCGCCGAAAGCAGAAACTGTAAAACGCAGCAGTAGCAAACTAAGCTATAAATTGCAGCGCGAATTAGAACAGCTACCGCAACTGCTTGAAGATTTGGAAGCAAAACTGGAAGCCTTACAGGCGCAGGTGGCAGATGCCTCTTTCTTCAGCCAGCCACATGAGCATACGCAAAAAGTGCTCGCTGATCTGACTGCCGCTGAACAGGAACTGGAGCAGGCTTTTGAACGTTGGGAGTATCTTGAAGCGTTAAAAAATGGTGGCTGATCGCTAATCAGTTAAGTGAAAAGAGAGACTGCTGATAACGGCCAAATTGCCTGATGCGCTACGCTTATCTGGCCTGGGTGGAAACGTCAATTTATTGCGTTTCCACGACCTCCCTGAGCGGATAATGCGGTAGTTCAGCATCCGGCATTGAAAGCGAGTGCTATGTCAGCATTCTGTAGAATAGCGCATCATTAAGGAGTACCAATGTGCGAACATCATCATGCCGCGAAGCACATCCTGTGCTCGCAGTGTGACATGCTGGTGGTTTTACCCCACCTTGAGCATGGTCAGAAGGCGGCATGTCCTCGGTGTGGCACAACGTTAACCGTTGCGTGGGATGCCCCTCGACAGCGTCCTACCGCTTATGCGTTGGCTGCACTGTTCATGCTGCTGCTGTCCAACCTGTTCCCTTTTGTCAATATGAACGTTGCGGGGGTAACCAGTGAGATTACGTTGCTGGAAATCCCGGGCGTACTGTTTTCCGAGGACTATGCCAGCCTCGGTACTTTTTTCCTGTTGTTTGTGCAACTGGTCCCCGCGTTTTGCCTGATTACTATTTTACTGTTGGTTAATCGCGCGGAAATACCTGTTCGTTTAAAAGAACAACTGGGGCGGGTACTTTTTCAGCTTAAAACCTGGGGAATGGCGGAGATTTTCCTTGCCGGTGTGTTGGTCAGTTTTGTCAAACTGATGGCTTACGGCAGCATTGGCGTGGGCAGTAGTTTCATTCCCTGGTGTTTATTTTGTGTGCTGCAATTACGCGCCTTTCAGTGCGTTGATCGCCGCTGGTTATGGGATGATATTGCCCCGATGCCAGAGCTTCACCAGACGCTGAAACCCGGCATAACGGGAATACGCCAGGGGCTGCGCTCTTGCTCATGCTGTACGGCAATTCTTCCTGCCGATAATCCCGTGTGTCCGCGCTGTGGCACCAAAGGATATGTTCGACGCAAAAACAGCCTGCAATGGACATTGGCACTGCTTTTTACGTCGATCATGTTATATCTCCCGGCGAACATCTTACCCATTATGGTGACCGATTTTTTAGGCTCTAAGATGCCGTCGACCATTCTCGCCGGGGTCATCTTATTATGGAGCGAAGGCTCTTATCCGGTTGCCGCCGTCATCTTTTTAGCCAGTATCATGGTGCCAACTTTAAAGATGATCGCTATAGCCTGGCTGTGCTGGGATGCGAAAGGGCACGGCAAGCGTGACAGCGAAAGAATGCATTTGATTTACGAAGTTGTTGAGTTTGTAGGCCGCTGGTCAATGATTGACGTTTTCGTGATAGCGGTGCTCTCGGCGCTGGTGCGTATGGGAGGCTTAATGAGTATTTATCCTGCAATGGGTGCATTAATGTTTGCTTTAGTCGTCATTATGACAATGTTTTCTGCGATGACGTTTGATCCACGTTTGTCGTGGGATCGTCAACCTGAACCAGAGCATGAGGAGTCCTGACAGTATGGAATCTAATAGTGGGGAAGCCAAAATCCAGAAAGTGAAGAACTGGTCCCCTGTGTGGATATTTCCCATCGTTACGGCACTCATCGGGGCCTGGGTACTTTTTTATCATTACAGTCATCAAGGGCCGGAAGTTACCCTGATCACTGCTAATGCGGAAGGAATAGAAGGCGGCAAGACTACCATTAAAAGTCGTAGCGTGGACGTCGGTGTGGTCGAAAGCGCCACGCTGGCTGATGATTTAACGCATGTTGAAATCAAAGCGCGTCTCAACGCCGGTATGGAAAAACTGCTGCACAAAGATACTGTCTTTTGGGTAGTGAAACCACAAATTGGTCGTGAAGGCATTAGTGGCCTTGGTACGTTGCTTTCCGGTGTGTATATCGAGTTGCAACCGGGGGCTGCAGGCAGCAAGCAAACAAAATATGATTTGCTTGATTCTCCACCGTTGGCCCCACCAGATGCCAAAGGGATCCGTGTCATTCTTGACAGTAACAAAGCTGGGCAGCTCACGGCGGGAGATCCCGTGCTGTTTCGTGGTTATCGCGTAGGGTCGGTTGAAACCAGCACCTTCGATACCCAGAAGCGTAATATCAGCTATCAACTGTTCATCAATGCGCCTTATGACCGCCTGGTAACGAGCAACGTTCGCTTCTGGAAAGATAGCGGCATAGCGGTGGATCTGACCTCGGCGGGGATGCGCGTAGAGATGGGGTCATTGACGACGTTGCTAAGTGGTGGTGTCAGCTTTGACGTGCCTGAAGGACTGGACTTGGGACAGCCGGTTGCGCCAAAAACGTCATTCGTTTTGTATGATGATCAGAAGAGTATCCAGGATTCACTGTACACAGATCACATTGATTATCTGATGTTCTTTAAAGATTCGGTACGCGGTCTGCAACCTGGCGCGCCAGTGGAATTCCGCGGTATTCGTCTCGGTACGGTAAGCAAAGTGCCATTCTTTGCGCCGAATATGCGTCAGGTCTTTAACGATGATTATCGCATTCCAGTCATGGTGCGTATTGAACCAGAACGACTGAAAATGCAGCTAGGTGAAAATGCTGATGTGGTAGAACACCTGGCCGAATTGCTGAAGCGCGGTTTACGCGGTTCACTGAAAACCGGGAATCTGGTCACGGGAGCGCTGTACGTCGATCTGGACTTCTATCCAAATGCTCCGGCAATTACCGGTGTGCGTGAGTTTAATGGCTATCAAATAATCCCGACCGTTAGCGGTGGTCTGGCGCAAATCCAGCAACGTCTGATGGAAGCGTTGGATAAGATTAACAAACTGCCGTTGAACCCGATGATTGAACAGGCGACCAGTACGCTGTCGGAAAGTCAGCGCACGATGAAAAACCTGCAGACTACGCTGGATAGTATGAACCAGATCCTTGCCAGTCAGTCGATGCAACAGTTGCCGACGGATATGCAGTCGACACTGCGCGAATTGAATCGTAGCATGCAGGGCTTCCAGCCGGGTTCCGCAGCTTATAACAAGATGGTTGCGGATATGCAGCGTCTTGATCAGGTATTGCGTGAACTGCAACCGGTTCTGAAAACGCTCAACGAGAAGAGCAACGCGCTGGTATTTGAAGCGAAGGATAAAAAAGATCCAGAGCCGAAGAGGGCGAAACAATGAAAAAGTGGCTAGTGACGATAGCGGCACTGTGGCTGGCCGGATGCAGCTCCGGTGAAATTAACAAAAACTATTACCAATTGCCTGTGGTGCAGAGCGGTACGCAAAGTACCGCCAGCCAGGGTAACCGCCTGCTATGGGTAGAGCAAGTCGTTGTTCCTGATTATCTGGCGGGGAATGGTGTGGTTTATCAAACCAGTGATGTGAAGTATGTGATTGCCAATAACAACCTGTGGGCCAGCCCGCTGGATCAACAGTTGCGCAATACTTTGGTCGCTAACCTGAGTGCGCAACTGCCCGGTTGGGTCGTAGCCTCCCAGCCTTTGGGAAGTACCCAGGACACGCTTAATGTGACTGTGACGGAGTTTAACGGCCGTTACGATGGTAAGGTGATAGTGAGTGGCGAGTGGCTACTAAACCATCAGGGACAACTGATAAAACGTCCGTTCCGTGTGGAAGGGGTGCAGAATCAGGATGGCTACGATGAAATGGTCAAAGTGCTGGCCAGTGTCTGGAGTCAGGAAGCCGCTACTATTGCGCAAGAGATAAAGCGTCTACCTTAATTATAAAGATTTGTAAATATAACCGTCTCCGGCATGTAGCCTGAGGCGGTTTTTTTGTTTATAAGCCATGGGGAAACTTGTTCCGCTTCACATTTTTTGTACAACCGACATGCCCGTGTAGCTCACAAATATGGCAGTGGCGTGAATTTTGCGCATTGACGGCAGTTATGATTCGCGGTATTGCTTAACTGTGATTGCACATTTAGTAATCACTGTTTTCTTTTCCACCAGAAACCAGTATGAGGGAAACGAGGCATGAAGAGACAAAAACGAGATCGCCTGGAACGGGCACATCAACGTGGTTATCAGGCCGGCATCGCTGGACGCTCAAAAGAAATGTGTCCCTATCAGACGCTGAATCAAAGGTCACAATGGCTGGGAGGCTGGCGAGAAGCCATGGCGGACAGGGTAGTAATGGCCTGATTCTGTCTCTTTAAAAAGAAACCTCCGCATTGCGGAGGTTTCGCCTTTTTATACTCTGTCTGATTAAAATCAGAATGCAGACGTATCCTGGAACAGACCTACTTTCAGGTCGTTGGCGGTATAGATCAAACGACCATCAACCAGCACTTCGCCATCCGCCAGGCCCATAATGAGACGACGGTTAACAATGCGTTTAAAGTGAATACGATAGGTCACTTTTTTCGCCGTCGGCAGCACCTGGCCTGTGAATTTCACTTCGCCAACGCCCAGGGCGCGGCCTTTACCTTCGCCGCCCAGCCAGCCGAGGTAGAACCCTACCAGCTGCCACATCGCGTCCAGGCCCAGGCAGCCCGGCATTACCGGATCGCCGATGAAGTGGCAACCGAAGAACCACAGGTCCGGATTAATATCCAGCTCTGCTTCTACATACCCTTTGTCGAAGTTACCGCCCGTTTCAGTCATTTTGACCACACGGTCCATCATCAGCATGTTCGGTGCTGGCAATTGTGGGCCTTTAGCACCAAACAGTTCACCGCGACCAGAGGCAAGAAGGTCTTCTTTTGTATAGGATTCGCGTTTATCTACCATGTTCTCTGTAAGCCTTATTTTATTGAAGCACGCAGGATAGCTAACACGTGTACGCTGAACAAGTCCGATCAGTTCGGAATAAACCAGTTCAGCCAACGTAGTGGCCACGGAAAACGGTGACGCCCTTCCTGTTGCGATGCTTGCGCGATACGTTCCTGGATAGTTTGCATCAGCGTCGTCTGGCCTTCGCCATCCCACACCAGATTTAATAATAACGGCAGTGCATCAGTCACATCGTCCACTGCCCAGATGGTGAATTTGCCTTCCTCTACCGCCTTCACCAGTTCACTGTGAAGACTTAAATGGCGAACGTTAGCGCTGGGGATAATCACACCTTGCTTCCCACTTAACTCACGCTGCTGGCAGATAGCAAAGAAGCCTTCGATTTTCTCATTCAGACCGCCCACAGGCTGGGCGCGACCAAACTGATCCACTGAACCTGTAATAGCGATACTCTGATTCACCGGGACATCAGCAAGGGCGCTGATCAGAGCGCAGAGCTCGGCCATTGATGCGCTGTCACCATCCACTTCACTGTAAGATTGCTCAAAGGTCAGTGACGCTGAGAAAGGGATCTGTTGCTCAAGCTGAAGTTCCGACATCAAAAACGCCTGCATGATCATCATCCCTTTAGCGTGAATGTTGCCGCCAAGCTCCGCTTTTCGTTCGATGTCGGTGAATTCACCATCGCCAATATGCACAACGCAGCTAATGCGAGAAGGTTCGCCAAATGCGCGTGGATGGCCGGGAAATTCAATGACCGAAAGGGCGTTAATTTGCCCGATGCGTTCACCTTCGGTTTCAATCAGGATTTGCTCTTGAAGAATTTCGTCCTGCATGCGCTCGGCGAGGAAACCTTCGCGCCATTCCCGCTGCTGTAGCATTAAGTTTAGCTGCTCGCCGGAGAAGGTATCACCTTCGCACAATGAAGCGACCTCTTTACACTGGCGGAGGATCCACTGCGGACTAAGGGGCAGCGTTTCTTGCTCACCGGTATAGCGTACTGCTTCGCGGATAAGTACCGGCCAGGCATCGGCATCTGGCGCTGGCAAGTGGTTAAGTCTGGCAATAAAAGTCACCCAGCGACACCACTGGCGTACGGATTCGGCATCGACTATCTGCAGAGTATCTTCAAATTCGCTATAGATCGCTTGTTCAGACAGTTCTGGCTCCATCTCCTGGAAATCGGCCAATGAATCGCGTTCGCCTACCAGAATGACCTTCAGCTTCAATGGCATTGAAGGTACAGAGACGGGGAGAGGGCGCGACTCATCAAATGCTACCCAATCGAAGCGTTCGCGGTTGACGATGTTCTTCAGACGCATCCACAGCAATGGCTGGGCCAGCAGTGTACGCAAGGAGATAATCAAAATGCCGCCATTGGCCTGATGTACCAGTCCTGGCTGCAAGGTAATGTCGCCATTAAACTGGCGCAAACAGCCAAAAAGCTGTTCGGCTTCAGCCCAGTCAGCAGTAACAACCTGGGTTAAGGTTGCAAAATTATCGTCAGTGCTAACTGCGTTCCGTAAGCGTATGGTGTGGCCGGAAATCTCATAGTGAGCGCCCATCAGTTGGCCTGCATCGCTTTGTAGCGTGCGTGCAGCATCGGCTATAAGATTCAGATAATCGGATTCTTCCGGCGCTTTTGCCAGTATAAAAGAGGATGATGCCCGCGCGTGCAGCAACTGCTCAAGCGCAAATTGCAGTCGCGGTTGAGTGTCACTGAATAAAGGATCGTTTTCGTCAATCAAATGTGGCTGTGCGAATACTTCCTGATAGCTTTCGGTATCAGGAATCAGGTCACGCCATGCAAGTTTCGTAATGGTCAAAGTCGATGTTTTTTAGTCTGTTGTCAAAGGCGCGATTATACCGTAACCGGCACTGCAGCACACGTAGAAAGCACCGACAAAAGTCCCGGCATGCGCGTTAAAGCTCACAGGACAGAGATTCTTTTCATCACGCAGGTAAAAAGCTGATATTCTGTAAAGAGTTACACGGTAACATTGAGATCGCTATGAAATATCAACAACTTGAAAATCTTGAAAGTGGTTGGAAATGGAAATATCTGGTGAAGAAGCACCGTGAAGGTGAGTTGATCACCCGTTACATAGAGGCCAGTGCCGCCCAGGAAGCCGTCGATGTGTTGCTATCGCTGGAGAACGAACCTGTACTCGTAAATGGCTGGATTGAAAAACATATGAATCCAGAGCTGCTTAATCGCATGAAACAGACGATTCGGGCCAGACGAAAACGGCACTTTAATGCGGAGCATCAGCATACGCGCAAGAAATCTATCGATCTGGAATTTATTGTCTGGCAACGGTTAGCAGGGCTTGCGCAACGTCGTGGTAAAACGCTATCCGAAACGATTGTCCAGCTGATTGAAGATGCGGAAAACAAAGAGAAGTATGCGAATAAAATGTCTTCTTTGAAGCAGGATTTGCAGGCATTACTTGGTAAGGAATAACTGGCGAAGGTCATTTACTTTACTACAGATGAAAAAAACCCCGCAGTAGCGGGGTTTTTTATTAGACGAGAACTTAAGCCTGCGGCTGAGTTACAACGTCTTTGATGCCTTTAACTTCGATCTCTACGCGACGATCCGGAGCCAGGCAGTCGATCAGAGCAGCACGCTGTTTCACGTTGTCACAGGTGTTGCCAGTAACCGGGTTGGATTCGCCCATACCACGTGCGGAGATCTTGTCAGACGGGATACCTTTGGAGATCAGGTAATCAACGACGGACTGAGCACGACGCTCGGACAGACCCTGGTTGTAAGCGTCAGAACCGATGCGGTCAGTGTAACCCAGAACAACTACGGAACCGTCTTTCGGATCCAGGTTGCTCAGCTGGCTGTACAGCTGATCCAGAGCAGCCTGACCTTCCGGTTTCAGGGTTGCTTTGTTGAAGTTGAACAGAACGTCAGACTTCAGAGTGAAGTGCTTGGTCTGTACTTCCGGTGCCGGAGCTGGAGCCGGAGCAACTACTGGAGCTGCTTCGCCCTGACCGAAACGGTAGGAAACACCCAGGCTCAGCAGACCGTTGTCTGGACGAGTACCGATGGTGTTAGCGTCACCGATGTTGTTGGTCCACTGATATTCCAGACGGGTAGCGATTTCTGGAGTGATCGCGTATTCAACACCGCCTGCGAATACCGGAGAAACGCCGGTGTCGTGGTCTTTAAAGGATGGGCCACCAGGTACGTTAGCCTTGGTGTCTGCGCGCCATACCATACCACCCAGACGAGTGTAGATGTCCAGATCGTCAGTGATTGGGTAACCCAGTTTAGCGGTCAGCTGAACGCCCTGAGCTTTGTATGCGCCGTTGATGTTGTCGCCTTTGTACGGCATACGACCTAACCAGTCGTAACCCATTTCAAAGCCAACATACGGGTTAACCTGGTAACCACCAAAAGCACCTGCACCCAGTTGGTTTTCGTGGGTCGGACCATTGTTAGGAATGAAACCAGTGTCATGGTACTGGGACCAGCCCAGTTTAGCACCGGTGTACCAGGTGTTATCTTTCGGAGCGGCCTGCGCTACGGTAGCGAAACCAGCCAGTGCCACTGCAATCGCGATAGCTGTCTTTTTCATTTTTTGCGCCTCGTTATCATCCAAAATACGCCATGAATATCTCCAACGAGATAACACGGTTAAATCCTTCACCGGGGGATCTGCTCAATTGTAACTCTGCCGATAAATTCGGCTTATGCCGAGCACCCCTGGCGATGTAAAGTCTACAACGTAGTTGAAAACTTACAAGTGTGAACTCCGTCAGGCATATGAAAAAAAAGACTTGTATAAGGTGCGTTTAACCTTTTTTGTTAACGATACTTTACAGGATAAAATCGCGGAAACCGCTTCAGACAAGCCTCCACAAGTAAAATTAGTGACAAGTGAAAGCGTCTACGGGTTAACAAAAAAAGTTCCAGGATTAATCCTAAATTTACTTAATGATACAAATTTGAGTGAATTTTTAGCCCAGAAAGTTGTCTCGTGGCGTGAGAGTGTGTGCTTACTGGACGCATAATAAACCCCATTGCGTTACCTTCATTGGCGGCATCAACAAGATCAGCATGCTCTTCTTCTGTCAGATCGTCTGCCAACCAACCGATCACTACGCTGTAATTTCCCGTACGCAAAGCACGAACCATTGATTCCACGGTGTGACAAGGGGAAAGCTGGCTTATCTGCATCACCTTAGTTAAGGGTAGTCCCGCTGCCTGAACCCATTCACGACTTAGTTTTTGTTGCGGCGTTAACCAAAGTTGCCAACGCGATTGTTGGCCGAGTTGCTGTAATAATGGCAAAAGCAGGAGTTGCGTCATCATGGGCTGATCTTCGCGATAGACAACTTCACTAATTAGCCCGGCTGTAGTGTTTTCCGTAGAGACACGCGCAATTTTGCTTGCTGTGGAGGAGAACATCGAAGAACTATTTGCGTAGCCTGAAGTGTACATAATCAATCCAGCCCTGTGAGTTACTGTATGGATATACAGTACATCCAGTGACAACAAAGATCAACACAAATTTCGGAAAGAGCCTCGCAATTTTTGTCGTTGGTGGCCTGAAAACTTAAATTAATCTTGCCCCTTGAGAATAAGTTGCCTATTTTCGTATTTAACGGATCCGTTAATGTGAATCATTCTTTTATATTATGATTTTAAAAGGAATTTTATGAAAAGCCTCTCCTACAAGCGGATCTATAAGTCACAAGAATACCTGTCGACGTTAGGCACTATTGAATATCGATCGTTGTTTGGCAGTTACAGTCTGACCGTTGACGATACAGTGTTTGCGATGGTTTCTGATGGTGAGTTGTATCTTCGGGCTTGTGAGCAAAGCGCACAGTACTGTGTAAAACATCCACCAGTCTGGCTGACATACAAAAAGTGTGGCCGTCCCGTTACTCTCAATTACTACCGGGTTGATGAAAGCTTATGGCGGAATCAACAGAAGTTGGTGCGGTTGTCGAAATATTCGCTGGACGCTGCGCTTAAAGAGAAAAGTACGCGCGACACCCAGCAACGGCTGAAAGATTTGCCCAATATGTCTTATCACCTGGAAGCGATTCTCGGGGAAGTGGGGATTAAGGATGTTCGGGCACTACGTATACTTGGGGCGAAAATGTGCTGGTTGCGACTACGGCAGCATAACAGTCTGGTGACAGAAAAGATTCTGTTCATGCTTGAAGGCGCAATTATCGGTATTCATGAAGCTGCGCTCCCGGTGGCACGCCGCCAGGAGCTTGCAGAATGGGCAGATTCTATTACACCGAAACAGGAGTTTCCTGAGGAACTTGAGTAATCCGGCGTTGCAGACGGCCAATTTCTGGCAGTAATGCAATCAGTAACCCGATTTGCTGTACGACCAGAGGTTCCTTGCTGTCTGCCCGCGGTTCAAGTTGTTGCATCCGCTGTTTCAGGCCAGCTAATGCCTGATTGACGCGTTCTTCATCGGCAGGTTGATGATGTAGCGCGTCATCAACATAGCAAACTGCGTCATCAAGAAACGCCAGAATTTCAGGGTTGGTTAACTGCTCGCGGTGTGCGCCGAGGGCAGAAATATAGCTGGTAAAAGTATGGTTAAGGCACAGTAAACGGAACGCGTCATCGCGAATTTGCGGTGTGACGTTCGGTTCACTGGACATATTCGACACCACCGACGCCAGTTCAGCATCACGGTTGTGAGCATCGCGTCGGGCAATACGATACGCCAGACGGTTGTCACGCCCCTGATGATATTGCTCAAGAATGGCATCGAGATAACGGCAGTTAGCATCCGTCGCGCGTTCAAGCATTCGCGGCAAATTACGAAACCGCCAGTCGGGCCAGATGTAGCTCACCGCCGCCCATGCTATTGCACAGCCGATCAGCGTATCGATTACGCGAGGCAGCGCGACTTCAAAACCTTCACCCAGCAGGTTGAAGCACAGTAACACCAGAAGCGTAATGAACATCGTTGCATGAGCGTATTGCACGTTACGGAAGGCAAAAAAGAGCACGCCGGTAATCACCAGCAGCACCAGTTGTCCTTCCAGTGACGGAACAAACCACAGCACAGGAATACCAATCGCAATACCCACTAACGTACCAATAATCCTTAACTTCAGACGGTGGCGCGTGGCGTTATAGTTTGGCTGGCAGACAAACAGACTTGTCAGCAGGATCCAATACCCGTGATGCATTCCGGTTATCTGAATGATGGCGTAACCAACACACAATACCAGCGACATTCTCACTGCATGGCGAAATAGTGCAGACTCCGGCGTTAAGTTACGTTTAAGACGCAGCCAGATATCGCTAAACCCGCGAGGGCTGTCGTCGGCGAGTTCATTTTCGTCTGCATTGGGGGCCAGCGCCTGGGCTTGTTCTGATTCAATAGTCGCCAGTTGGGCATCTATGGCACGTAAATTGTTCAGCAGGAATCCCAGTATTTTTAGCAGATCGGCGGGCGCACCATTTTCGCGCATCCGCTCAAGTGCGGCGTCAATATGCGTAAAAGCGCGTTCAAAATGTGGATCGTGCTGATAAGGCTGACGCAGCAAAATACAGCGTGACAATTGTTGGCAAGCTTGTCCCTGCATCGACATCAGGCGCTGGAAGCGGAACAGCACATCGCTGTGGCGAAAATGTTCTCGCAGCGTTTGATACTGAATATGTGAAGAGCTTGCCCGCTCGTGGATATCCTGCGCTACAAAATAGTAATGTAGTGTACGACGCGTTCCCCGTTGACCGCGGTCGCCGCGTAAGCGGGTCAGCAACGAGATTTTCGTCTGGTTCAGCGTCACCATAAGTTGCCCGTTGGCGAGCGCCAAATCATACAGCGGTGCCTGGCTTTCATCCTCAATATCAGGATCAAACATACGTGACTTGAGTTCCAGATACCGCGCCAGTTGTTCGTAACAACGAGCCAGGTTGTCCTGCAACGGGCGGACAGGGAACAGCAAATGACCAATAAGCGTCAGGATGTTGTACCAAACCGCACCAGCAAGCAGATAGATAGGCTGCTGATACCAGTACTCATACAGGGAGGTTCCCAGCATCGTATAAATGGCAATCAGCAATGCACCGAAAGCGATGGTCGCATAGCGTTGACCCAGACCGCCGAGCAAAATGAAGCCGCTGGTGGAGAGCGTTAAACCAATGGCGAACAGCCAGGGCCACGGAAATAACAGCTCTACTGAAGCCGAGGCAATAAAAAAACAGAACAGCGTAATAATGAGATTACGCAGACGTCCCGCCAGTCGGTCGTCGAGATCGGTCAGTGCTGCCGCCACCATTCCGAGAGTCAGCGGAATCGTAAGTTTTACATCACCCAGCCACCACGGAAACGCAGTGGTGCCGCAAAGTGCGATAAAAATGCGCGCGTAATACAGCCAGGTGCTGTTCCAGGTATAGCGTTTGAGCAAAGGACTTAGCATAAAGGCCATAATGTTGGATTATTGGAAACGGCGACGTGCATTGGCTTCACGCGCAGCTTGAGCTGTTTCTACCGATACCACGCGGCGTCCGACCGGCCACAGTGCAATAGCGGCAATTTTAAAGTTCGCAATACCAACCGGAATACCAATGATGGAAATGCATTGCGCGATACCTGTTGCGATATGCATCAGACATAGCCACCAGCCGAAGAAAACCAGCCAGAAAATATTCAGCACCGTACCGCCAGTGTTAAGCAGCACATTTTTGCCTGCCGGGTTTAGTTCATCGACATGAATAGCTTCATTGCCATAAGGCAGCAGAGACAGTTTGGTTATCTCCCAGCAGGACCGTGTCAGCGGTAAGGTGAAAATCAGCACAATACTGACCAGGGTCGCTAACAGCCAGCCAAGAGTGGTGGCGAATCCGCCAAGCACAAAGTTCAGAATGTTCAAAACGGTACGCATAAAACCTCGCTTTACTGTGGTTTTCAGTAATGGGCGGCAATTGTAACGTTTTTTTGGGCTGGAGCACGTTTTCTCTGGCGGTTACACTGATAAGAAATGACATCGTGTGGATCTACAGAGACATGGAACTGAAAGCGACAACTCTTGGCAAACGTCTGGCACAGCACCCTTACGATCGGGCGGTGATCCTCAATGCCGGGATAAAAGTTTCCGGCGATCGCCACGAATACCTTATTCCTTTCAATCAATTACTGGCTATTCACTGCAAACGTGGTTTGGTATGGGGTGAGCTGGAATTTGTATTGCCTGATGAAAAAGTCGTGCGTCTGCATGGCACTGAATGGGCAGAGACGCAGCGTTTTCACCATCATCTTGATGCTCACTGGCGGCGCTGGAGCGAGGAAATGAGCGAAATTGCCGCTGGCGTATTGCAGCAACAACTGGATCTTATTGCTGCTCGCACTGGAAAAAATAAATGGCTGACGCGGGAGCAAACCACTGGGGTACAGCAACAAATTCGTCAGGCTTTGTCAGCGTTGCCATTACCGGTTAATCGCCTGGAGGAATTTGATAACTGTCGTGAGGCGTGGCGCAAATGTCAGGCCTGGCTGAAAGATATTGAAGGCAGTCGGTTGCAGCATAATCAGGCGTATACCGAAACCATGCTTAACGAACATGCGGATTTTTTCCGTCAGGTTGAGTCTTCACCGCTTAATCCGGCGCAGGCCCGGGCGGTGGTTAATGGTGAGCATTCCCTGTTAGTGCTGGCTGGCGCAGGAAGCGGAAAAACGTCTGTGCTGGTGGCGCGCGCTGGCTGGTTATTGGCGCGTGGTGAAGCATCACCCGAGCAAATTTTATTGCTGGCGTTTGGTCGAAAAGCGGCGGAAGAGATGGACGAGCGGATCCGCGAACGGCTGCATACCGAAGAGATTACCGCGCGCACGTTTCATTCTCTGGCCCTGCATATTATTCAGCAAGGTAGCAAAAAAGTACCGACAGTCAGCAACCTGGAAAATGACACCGCAGCCCGCCATGAACTCTTTATTGCTGAGTGGCGTAAGCAGTGTAGTGAAAAGAAAGCACAGGCGAAGGGCTGGCGACAATGGTTGATGGAAGAACTGCAGTGGTCAGTGCCAGAAGGCAACTTCTGGGATGATGAAAAATTGCAGCGTCGTCTCGCATCTCGCCTCGATCGCTGGGTCAGTCTGATGCGGATGCACGGTGGCGCGCAGGCTGAAATGATTGCCAGTGCGCCAGAAGAGATTCGGGAACTGTTCAGTAAACGAATCAAATTGATGGCACCGTTGCTGAAAGCCTGGAAAGGTGCGCTGAAAGCGGAAAACGCTGTCGATTTTTCAGGTCTGATTCATCAGGCGATTGCTATCCTTGAGAAAGGGCGGTTTATCAGCCCGTGGAAACATATTCTGGTTGATGAATTCCAGGACATCTCCCCACAGCGAGCGGCCTTGCTGGCAGCATTGCGTAAACAAAATAGTCAGACAACGTTGTTTGCCGTTGGCGATGACTGGCAGGCTATTTACCGCTTCAGCGGCGCGCAAATGTCGCTCACCACGGCCTTCCATGAAAACTTCGGTGAAGGCGATCGCTGTGATTTAGACACGACTTACCGTTTCAATAGCCGTATCGGAGAGGTGGCAAACCGTTTTATTCAGCAGAACCCTAATCAGTTGAAAAAACCGCTGAATAGCTTAACGAATGGCGACAAAAAAGCCGTCACCTTGTTGGATGAGAGTCAGCTTGACGCTTTACTGGACAAGCTATCTGGTTATGTCAAACCCGAAGAGCGCATTCTGGTACTAGCGCGTTACCATCATCTGAAGCCCGTTACTCTGGATAAAGCCACGACGCGCTGGCCGAAGCTGCAAATCGACTTTATGACCATTCATGCCAGCAAAGGGCAACAGGCCGACTACGTCATCATCGTTGGTTTGCAGGAGGGGAGTGATGGCTTCCCGGCTGTGGCGCGTGAGTCCATTATGGAAGAGGCGCTACTGCCGCCAGTAGAGGACTATCCGGACGCCGAAGAACGGCGATTAATGTACGTTGCGCTCACTCGCGCACGGCATCGGGTTTGGGTACTGTTCAGCAAAGAGAATCCTTCTCCCTTTGTGGACGACCTGAAAAAACTGGATGTACCGGTAGCAAGGAAACCGTAAGAAACAGGCGGCGAGTGCCGCCTGTGCGAACTTACTTCAGGCGTTCTGCGAGATAACGTTGATAATCCGGGATCAGAATATCTACAGCGTCGTTGAAATGTGGTGACTGGATGATGAAATCAGCCGTTGCCACGTTGGTGGCGACCGGAATGTTCCACACCGTCGCCAGACGCAGCAACGCTTTCACGTCGGGGTCGTGTGGTACAGCATTCAGCGGGTCCCAGAAGAAAATCAGCACATCAATTTTCCCTTCTGAGATCAATGCGCCAACCTGCTGATCGCCGCCCATCGGGCCGCTCAGCATCGCGTTGACGTTCATTCCTGTCGCGCGGGAAATTAAGTTACCCGTGGTGCCCGTTGCATAAAGTTCGTGCTGCTCCAGAAGCGGTTGATGCCGTTCCACCCAGCTCATGAGCATTTGCTTGCAGTGATCATGTGCCACCAGCGCAATATGTTTACGCGCCGCCATTGTGCGAGTTGTCAGTTCCATAATTTACATCCGTAGTTAACTTTCCTACAGACTACTGTAAGCACTTATCGCTGCAAGATAAAGACTGAAAAAGCCTGCGCACAGGCACAAAAATCTCAGGAAGAAGGTTGTTTTTCCGCCCATTGCAGAAAGTTATTACGCGTTTGTGGGTCAGCCAGTTTAAACCAATACTTCAGCCGTTGTTCAGTGAGCACCTGTGACTGCGGAGGAATCGCATCCAGTTCCGAAACGCCGGAGAGCAGTGTACTGTCGTCCGCCATCATAGTGGCAAATTGCGGTAGCGAAGCGCGTTTTGCGGATTTGTTATAGCGTTCGACTTCCAGCTCATAATCGATTGTTTTCCCGGCAGAGGTAATGGCGAGAATATCCAGCTTCACCGGAATCGGCGTCGCATCGCCATCTAACAATTCAAGGTTCGGCGCTGCGTCAAAATGGTTCGCTTCTCGTTCATTCTCCAGGCGAGGGAGACGAAAATTCACCTGACTAATGAGCTGGGTATTAAAGCTAACGACCAGCGGCGGGGAGATATAAAGTCGTTCTTCGTTACTGGAAAGATGGATTGTCTTTTCAACGCGAAACACTAACTGATGTGGTCCATTATCCAGTTCGATGCTATCAGCACCGCGAAGCAGAGAACTGGAAACCTTTTTGCCGTCGAGTATCAGGAGATCAACATCGCTGGATAGCCGCAGTGTGGTGGCAAAAACGGATACCGGCAAACACAGTGCAATCAAGGTGGTCATAATGCCGGTTTTCATAGGTAGCTCCTGTCCAAAGACCGCCCGACTAATAGTGTATCAAAATTTTTCTTTAATCATACTTACTAACATATAGACATGTTTTCTGCTTTTGCTCTCATACATTCGTAGTAGCTACATGGTTGGCATGTCGGGATTGTCGTACACTTTGGTAAATAGTCTGGAGGAAATGATGAAAGAAACCGATATTGCAGGCATTTTAACGTCCACCCGCACCATTGCGCTGGTGGGAGCAAGTGACAAACCCGATCGTCCAAGTTATCGCGTAATGAAGTATCTGCTCGATCAGGGCTATCATGTTATTCCCGTCTCCCCAAAGGTCGCCGGTAAAACGCTGTTAGGCCAGCAAGGTTACGGCACGCTGGCGGAGGTTCCGGAAAAAGTGGATATGGTCGATGTTTTCCGTAATTCAGAAGCAGCATGGGGTGTGGCGCAGGAGGCGATCGCTATTGGTGCGAAAACCTTATGGATGCAACTGGGTGTTATAAATGAACAGGCGGCAGTGCTGGCGCGTGATGCAGGGCTAAACGTGGTGATGGATCGCTGCCCGGCGATTGAGATCCCTCGTCTGGGCCTGGCGAAATAAAAAAATACCCGGAAGGCGAAAACCTTCCGGGCATGTTTATGAGGATTAGTTACGCAGACGCGGCGCCTGGAGTTGTTTGCGGATAGTCTGCGCTAGCTCATCCATTGACGGTTGCTCTGGATGTTCATCCTGCAATTCGCTACTTAGCTGGGCTTCAGCCAGGTAGGTATGAACCGGTAGGCCGTTGTCATCCTCCATCACCACGTGATACCACGGAGCGGCGCGAAGCTCGTCATTCACCGCCAGCTCATCAGGCGACGGTTCAGAGAGCGAGTAAACCGGGTCGATATCCACGACCACTCCGAGATAACCTAACAGGGAATGGCGGACCTGCTGGCCGATACCGAATTTGCTGGCAATCATAGTCACCTCCCGGGAAATCTTTACCTTTGATATATGGGCAAAATTTCACTTTTCAAGTTACATGACGCGACAGGCAAACCCTTTCAGATATAGCCCTTCCGGGTAGGTAGCGATCACCGGGTGATCGGCGGCCTGACGGAACTGCTCTATAAATTGTACATCACGACCGGCATCAATTGCGGCGTCAGCGATGATTTTCTGAAATAAATCGCTGGTCATTAGGCCAGAACATGAGAAAGTCAGGAGAACTCCGCCTTCATTCAACAGCTGAATGGCCAGCATGTTGATGTCTTTATAGCCACGGCATGCGCCCATCAACTGGCTTTTATTCTCAACAAACTTCGGCGGGTCCATCACGATAACGTCAAATTTTTCACCGCGATCGCGATAGGTACGCAGCAATTTAAAGACGTCATCACGGACAAACTCAGCCTTGCTCAGATCCAGCTTGTTCAGCTCAACGTTCTGCCGCGCGATAACCAGGGCTTCCTGCGAAGTATCGACACTGACAACCTGGCTGCATCCACCCATTAATGCCGAGACGGCGAAACCACCGGTATAGGAGAAACAGTTGAGTACGCGCTTATTTTCAACGTAGCGGCGGGTAGCCAGGCGGCTGTCACGCTGATCCAAGTAGTAGCCCGTTTTGTGGCCGTGTTGAATGTCCACCAGCAGCTTCATACCGTGTTCTTCAATCGGCAGCAGGGCAGGCGGCAGCTCGCCGGTAACGGGGCCCTGGGTCAGTTCCATACCTTCTTTTTTACGTACAGCGACGTCGCTGCGGTCGTAAATTGCGCACTCCGGATAGAGCGTTTGCAGGGCGCTAATTAATGCCGCGCGCTGATACTCTGCGCCAGCACTCAGCAGTTGCAGCACCAGAAAATTGCCGAAGCGGTCGATAGTAATGCCAGGCAGGCCATCAGATTCGCCAGCAATTAAACGATAGCTGTCGAGGCCATCTTTTTTCGCCAGCCAGTCGCGCCACTTTTGCGCCTGTTGTAAACGGCGAGTAAAAAAGGCAATGTCGATGGATTCTGACGGGTCAAACGTCCAGACGCGCGCACGGATTTGCGATGCTGGCGAATAAGCGCCGCGTGCTAACCATTTTCCCTGATGATCAACAATATCGATGGTTTCTCCGAGGCTGGCTTTACCTTCCATTCGGGCAACGGCGCCGGAAAAGACCCACGGATGGCGACGAAGTAATGATTTTTCGCGCCCTTTGGCTAACACTAAACGTACACTCATAATTAACTATTCTGTCGATGCAAAGAAATGGGCGCCATTGTCCGGAGTTTTCCATGGATTTGCAACGCGTCCATTAAGGATAAGGGGAGCAGTCATGTCAAAAGTCTGCATAATTGCCTGGGTATACGGCCGGGTTCAGGGCGTAGGGTTTCGCTATACCACCCAGTACGAAGCGAAAAGATTGGGATTAACTGGTTACGCCAAAAATCTTGACGATGGCAGCGTGGAAGTCGTTGCCTGCGGTGAAGAAGGGCAGGTGGAAAAATTAATGCAGTGGTTAAAGAGCGGCGGCCCGCGTTCAGCGCGTGTGGAACGGGTGCTTAGCGAGCCGCATCATCCTTCCGGGGAGTTAACGGATTTTCGTATTCGTTAAATGCATTTCACCGGTTTAGGCAGGCCAGCAATTTTGGTGGCTTGCTTTGCCGGGCCTTTCGGGAACAGTCGGTACAGATAGCGGCTGTTGACTTTCTCTTCACCAAATTTATTCGCCATCGCTTTAACCAGCATACGAATTGCCGGAGAGGTATTAAATTCCAGGTAGAAGTCACGTACAAAACGCACCACCTCCCAGTGTTCTGGCGACAGTGTAATACCTTCGTTCTCTGCAATGACCACCGCCAGTGGTTCGCTCCACTGGCTACTCTCTTTGAGATAGCCTTCGGTATCGGTTTCTATCTCTTTACCTTCGAAGATCAGCATAATTATTTACTACCTTAGTCAGACTGGCGGCAGTGTAACAAAAAACAAAGCCCCGCATAAAGCGAGGCTCAGAAAGAGATAGCGGGCGAGATTAATCGCGGCTGGCGAAGCCCAGAATGCTCAACAGGCTAACGAAGATGTTATACAGCGACACATACAGGCTCACAGTGGCACGAATGTAGTTCGTTTCACCGCCGTGGATGATGTTGCTGGTTTCAAACAGAATTGCGCCAGAGGAGATCAGAATGAAAACCGCGCTGATCGCCAGATGCAGAGCAGGCAGTTGCAGGAAGATATTCGCTACCATCCCGATCAGGACAACAACAATACCTGCCATCAGCATACCGCCGAGGAACGACATATCCTTGCGAGTGGTCAGCACATACGCAGAGCAGCAGAAGAACACTAATGCCGTACCGCCCAACGCCATGGCAATTACGTCACCCATTCCGGCTGACAGATAGGTGTTCAGAATTGGCCCGAGGATATAACCCAGAAAACCGGTAAACGCGAACGCGGAGATAATCCCGGTCGGCTTATTCGCCGTTTTATAGGTCAGGAACATCAAACCATACATACCCACCAGCGTCAGAATCAGCCCCGGAGATGGCAGCATCAGAACCGTACTGGCTGTCGCGGTAATCGCCGAAAAGGCCAGTGTCAGGCTCAGGAGAAAATAGGTATTACGCAGCACCTTATGGGTGCTAAGCAGCGATGTACGGTCATGTGAAGAACTAACAATACGATCCATTGAGTCACTCTCTATGACAGATGTAATTAATGAAGCAGCATAATGATAATGCCGAAAGCTACCCAGAGGTTTTACCCATCTTTACGCATTTGATCTGGAACAGGTTTAGCAGAGGATGGTTAAGCCACTGAGTGTGGTATAGCATTTTGACAGGCAAAAGAAAAAGGGGTTAGCATTTAGCTAACCCCTTATCTTATTTGGCGGAAGCGCAGAGATTCGAACTCTGGAACCCTTTCGGGTCGCCGGTTTTCAAGACCGGTGCCTTCAACCGCTCGGCCACACTTCCGGAATGACGCGAACTATAAACATCCCGATGCGTCGTGTAAACCCCTAATTTGTTTGTTTGCTTGAAAAACAGACAAATGCGCGTTGATTGCGTGAAATAACAGCAATTTGGGTATTCTGTCGCCATAAAAATGGGCTCGTAATCGTTCTGCGCCAAACCTTAAGGAAAATAAGGCCCATTTTTATCGCTAAAAGACAAATCCACACAGTTTGTGTTGTTTTGTGCAAAAGTTTCACTACGCTTTATTAACAATACTTTCTGGCGACGTGCGCCAGTGCAGAAGGATGAGCTTTCGTTTTCAGCCTCTCACGCAAAACGATGGTTTGCCTTGCTACAGGGACGTCGCTTGCCGACCATAAGCGCCCGGCGTCCTGCTGGTGTCGCAAGGAGAAGAGACGTGCGATATGAATAACGAGGAGACATTTTACCAGGCCATGCGGCGTCAGGGGGTCACCCGGCGCAGCTTTCTCAAATATTGCAGTCTGGCTGCAACCTCGCTGGGATTAGGCGCGGGAATGGCACCAAAGATTGCCTGGGCGCTGGAAAATAAACCGCGCATTCCGGTGGTGTGGATCCACGGTCTGGAATGCACCTGCTGTACCGAATCTTTTATCCGCTCCGCTCACCCACTGGCGAAGGATGTCATTCTTTCCCTTATTTCTCTCGACTACGACGATACTCTGATGGCTGCCGCCGGAACCCAGGCGGAAGAAGTCTTTGAAGACATCATCACCCAATACCACGGCAAATATATCCTTGCGGTAGAGGGCAATCCGCCACTGGGCGAGCAGGGGATGTTCTGTATCAGCAGTGGCCGACCGTTTATTGAAAAACTGAAACGCGCAGCGGCTGGGGCCAGTGCGATTATCGCATGGGGAACCTGCGCTTCATGGGGCTGCGTGCAGGCCGCGCGGCCCAATCCGACGCAGGCAACGCCTATCGACAAAGTCATCACCGACAAACCTATTATCAAAGTGCCAGGCTGCCCGCCGATCCCGGATGTGATGAGCGCCATCATTACTTATATGGTGACGTTCGATCGCCTGCCGGATGTCGACAGAATGGGGCGTCCGCTGATGTTCTATGGTCAGCGTATTCACGATAAATGCTATCGCCGCGCCCACTTCGACGCCGGAGAGTTTGTGCAGAGTTGGGATGATGACGCGGCGCGTAAAGGTTACTGCCTGTACAAAATGGGCTGCAAAGGGCCAACTACGTATAACGCCTGCTCCTCTACCCGCTGGAACGATGGCGTTTCCTTCCCGATTCAGTCTGGTCACGGTTGTCTTGGCTGTTCTGAAAATGGCTTCTGGGATCGCGGCTCGTTCTACAGTCGCGTGGTCGATATTCCGCAAATGGGGACTCACTCCACCGCCGATACCGTCGGTTTAACCGCGCTTGGCGTGGTGGCTGCGGCGGTTGGCGTACATGCAGTCGCCAGCGCCGTTGACCAGCGCAGACGTCATAACCAGCAACTTGCAGAAGCAGAACAACAGCCGGGCAACGAGGATAAACAGGCATGAGCACTCAGTACGAAACTCAGGGATACACCATCAACAATGCCGGACGTCGCCTGGTGGTTGATCCGATCACGCGCATCGAAGGCCATATGCGCTGCGAAGTAAATATCAACGATCAGAATGTGATAACCAATGCCGTCTCCTGCGGCACGATGTTTCGCGGGCTGGAGATCATCCTGCAAGGGCGCGATCCGCGCGATGCGTGGGCGTTCGTTGAACGTATCTGTGGCGTCTGTACCGGCGTACACGCTCTGGCTTCGGTTTACGCCATCGAAGATGCTATCGGTATTAAAGTGCCGGACAACGCCAATATCATCCGCAATATTATGCTGGCAACGCTCTGGTGCCACGATCACCTGGTGCATTTCTATCAGCTCGCCGGGATGGACTGGATCGATGTGTTAGATGCGCTGAAAGCCGATCCGCGGAAAACCTCCGAACTGGCGCAAAGCCTCTCTTCGTGGCCGAAATCGTCCCCTGGCTATTTCTTCGACGTACAAAACCGACTGAAGAAATTTGTTGAAGGCGGGCAGTTGGGGATCTTCCGTAACGGCTACTGGGGCCATCCGCAATATAAACTGCCGCCAGAAGCCAACCTGATGGGCTTTGCCCACTATCTCGAAGCTCTCGATTTTCAGCGTGAAATTGTCAAAATCCACGCGGTCTTTGGCGGTAAAAACCCTCATCCAAACTGGATTGTCGGCGGGATGCCATGCGCAATTAACATTGACGAAAGCGGCGCGGTCGGCGCGGTCAATATGGAACGCCTGAACCTGGTGCAGTCGATTATCACCCGTACGGCGGACTTCATTAATAACGTGATGATCCCCGACGCTTTAGCCATCGGCCAGTTCAACAAACCGTGGAGCGAAATCGGCACGGGCCTTTCGGATCAATGCGTCCTCAGCTACGGTGCGTTCCCCGATATTGCCAACGACTTTGGCGAAAAAAGTCTGCTGATGCCTGGCGGCGCAGTAATTAACGGCGACTTCAAAAACGTGCTGCCAGTAGATTTGGTTGATCCGCAGCAGGTGCAGGAGTTTGTCGATCACGCCTGGTATCGTTATCCCGACGATCGGGTTGGACGTCATCCGTTCGATGGTATTACTGATCCGTGGTACAACCCCGGCGATGTCAAAGGCAGTGATACTAACATTCAGCAACTGAATGAACAGGAACGCTACTCGTGGATCAAAGCGCCACGCTGGCGCGGTCATGCGATGGAAGTGGGGCCGCTGGCGCGCACGTTGATCGCTTACCACAAAGGCGATGCGGCAACCGTTGAGTCTGTCGATCGCATGATGTCGGCGTTGAACCTGCCGCTTTATGGCATCCAGTCAACGTTGGGCCGCATTTTGTGCCGCGCGCACGAAGCGCAGTGGGCCGCAGGTAAGTTGCAATACTTCTTTGACAAGCTGATGACCAACCTGAAAAACGGCAATCTCGCCACTGCCTCTACCGAAAAATGGGAGCCTGCGACCTGGCCGAAAGAGTGCCGGGGCGTCGGCTTTACCGAAGCGCCGCGCGGGGCGTTAGGCCACTGGGCCGCCATTCGCGATGGCAAGATTGATCTCTATCAGTGCGTGGTGCCGACCACCTGGAACGCCAGCCCGCGCGATCCCAAAGGGCAAATTGGTGCGTATGAAGCGGCGCTGATGAACACCAAAATGGCTATTCCTGAACAGCCGCTGGAAATCCTGCGTACTTTGCACAGCTTCGACCCGTGCCTCGCCTGTTCAACTCACGTGCTGGGCGACGATGGCAGCGAGCTTATCTCCGTGCAGGTGCGTTAACAGCGAAGGAGAATCATCATGCAACAGAAAAGCGACAACGTTGTCAGCCACTATGTCTTTGAAGCGCCCGTGCGGATCTGGCACTGGCTGACGGTGCTGTGCATGGCAGTGTTGATGGTTACTGGCTACTTTATTGGTAAACCGCTGCCTTCGGTCAGCGGCGAGGCGACTTATCTGTTCTACATGGGGTACATCCGGTTAATTCACTTCAGTGCCGGGATGATTTTTACCGTGGTATTACTCATGCGGATCTACTGGGCATTTGTTGGTAATCGCTACTCACGGGAGCTGTTCATCGTGCCAGTGTGGCGTAAACGCTGGTGGCTGGGCGTGTGGTATGAAATCCGCTGGTATCTGTTTCTGGCAAAACGCCCGAGTGCTGATATTGGTCATAATCCCATCGCCCAGGCCGCGATGTTCGGCTATTTCCTGATGTCCGTTTTTATGATCGTCACCGGTTTTGCGCTGTTCAGCGAACATAGTCAGTATGCCATCTTCACACCGTTCCGTTACGTGGTGGAATTTTTCTACTGGACGGGCGGCAACTCAATGGACATTCACAGCTGGCATCGGCTGGGGATGTGGCTGATTGGCGCGTTTGTGATCGGTCATGTGTACATGGCGCTGCGTGAAGACATCATGTCTGATGACACGGTGATCTCCACTATGGTGAATGGCTACCGCAGCCACAAATTTTTTAAAGTCAAAAGCAACAAGGAGCGTTCATGAGCGAGCAACGCGTGGTGGTAATGGGGCTGGGTAACCTGCTGTGGGCCGATGAAGGCTTCGGCGTGCGGGTGGCAGAACGGCTGTATGCCCATTATCACTGGCCCGAGGAAGTGGAGATTGTTGATGGCGGCACTCAGGGGCTGAACTTGCTGGGCTATGTCGAAAGCGCCAGCCACTTGTTGATTCTCGATGCCATTGATTATGGGCTGGAGCCAGGAACGCTACGAACCTATGCCGGAGAACGTATTCCGGCCTATCTCAGTGCGAAGAAAATGAGCCTGCACCAGAACAGTTTCTCCGAAGTGCTGGCGCTGGCAGATATCCGCGGACATCTGCCAGCACATATTGCCCTCGTCGGCCTGCAACCCGCGATGCTCGACGACTACGGCGGCAGCCTGAGCGAACTGGCGCGAGAGCAACTGCCCGCTGCGGAACAGGCGGCGCTGGTCCAGTTGGCTGAGTGGGGAGTTGTACCGCAACCGACTGAGGAGTCTCGTTGTCTCAATTATGACTGTCTGTCGATGGAAAATTACGAAGGCGTTCGCTTGCGCCAGTACCGGATGACGCTGGAGGAGCAGGGATGAGCAACGACACGCCATTTGATGCGTTGTGGCAACGAATGCTGGCGCGCGGCTGGACGCCGGTCAGTGAATCCTGTCTTGATGACTGGCTTACGCAAGCGCCAGACGGCGTGGTGTTGTTAAGCTGTGACCCAAAACGGACGCCTGAAGTCAGCGACAATCCGGTAATGATCGGCGAGCTACTGCGCGAGTTTCCAGACTATGCGTGGAAGGTGGCGATTGCCGATCTTGAGCAGAGCGAAGTCATTGGCGATCGCTTTGGTGTTTTTCGCTTTCCCGCCACCCTGGTGTTTACCGGCGGTAGCTATCGCGGCGTGTTGAACGGCATTCACCCGTGGGCGGAGCTGATAAACCTGATGCGTGGGCTTGTCGAACCGCAACAGGAGCGAGCCTCATGAGCGACACTTTCTTCCATCTGCTGGGACCGGGAACACAACCTGGCGACGATAGTTTCAGCATGAATCCACTGCCGATCACCTGTCAGGTGAATGATGAACCGAGTATGGCGGCACTGGAGCAATGTGCTCACAGCCTGCAGGTGATGGCGCTGTTAAACGAGTTGCAACATCAACTAAGCGAACGTCAGCTACCGCTGGGCGAGGTGCTGGCAGTCGATCTGTTAACTCTCAACGCCGACGATCGTCATTTCATCAATACGCTGCTTGGGGAAGGGGAAGTATCAGTGCGCATCCAGCACGCTGACGGCAGTGAAAGTGAAATTCAGGAGGCGATCTTCTGTGGATTATGGCGTGTACGCAGACGTCGCGGCGAACAGTTGCTGGAGGACAAACTGGAGGCTGGCTGCGCGCCGCTGGCGTTGTGGCAGGCGGCAACGCAAAACGCGCTGCCGACAGATTCGCTATTACCGCCCCCCATCAATGGCCTGATGAATGGCTTACCGCTGGCCCATGAGTTGCTGGCGCATGTACGAAACCCCGACGCGCAGCCGCACAGTATTAACCTGACGCAGTTACCCATCAGCGAAGCTGACCGGCTTTTTCTGTCGCGTCTTTGCGGACCGGGCAATATTCAGATTCGGACCATTGGCTACGGCGAGAGCTATATCAACGCTACGGGATTACGCCATGTCTGGCATTTACGCTGTATGGACACCTTAAAAGGCCCTCTGCTTGAGAGTTATGAAATCTGCCCGATACCCGAAGTTGTGCTGGCTGCGCCGGAAGATCTGGCGGACTCTGCGCAGCGTCTCGGCGAGGTTTGTCAGTGGCTGGCGGAAAGCGCACAACAGTAAAAACGGTGGCAAATATCGCTTTCGGTCCTGTGAATATCGCAATTAGCGAATACAACTACCTACAAACTGTAAGGATAAAAAGAGGGATCTACTATTAAAGGGTTATTACCCTCTCTTCGCCTACAGGAGTTAGCATGTGGGATGTTATTGACTTATCGCGCTGGCAGTTTGCGCTGACCGCGCTGTATCACTTTTTATTTGTGCCCCTTACCCTGGGGCTGATTTTTTTGCTGGCCATCATGGAAACTATTTACGTGGTTACCGGCAAAACAATCTACCGCGATATGACGCGTTTCTGGGGTAAGCTCTTCGGTATCAACTTTGCTCTCGGCGTGGCCACCGGCCTGACGATGGAGTTTCAGTTTGGTACTAACTGGTCATTCTATTCCAACTATGTAGGCGACATTTTCGGCGCACCGCTGGCGATGGAAGCATTAATGGCCTTCTTCCTCGAATCCACTTTTGTTGGTCTGTTCTTCTTCGGCTGGCAACGCCTGAACAAATATCAACACCTGTTGGTCACCTGGCTGGTGGCATTCGGTTCAAATATCTCCGCATTGTGGATCTTGAATGCCAATGGCTGGATGCAGTTCCCGACCGGGGCGCATTTCGATATCGATACCCTACGTATGGAGATGACCAGCTTCAGCGATCTGGTCTTTAACCCTGTCAGCCAGGTGAAATTTGTGCACACGGTGATGGCAGGTTATGTGACCGGGGCGATGTTCATTATGGCGATCAGCGCGTGGTATTTGCTGCGTGGGCGGGAGCGCGACGTTGCACTCCGCTCGTTTGCCATCGGTTCTGTCTTCGGGACCCTGGCGATAATCGGCGCGCTGCAACTCGGAGACAGCTCTGCATATGAAGTCGCACGAGTACAGCCGGTAAAACTGGCGGCGATGGAAGGGGAGTGGCAAACCGAACCGGCACCCGCGCCGTTCCATCTCGTTGCCTGGCCGGAACAGGATCAAGAACGCAACGCTTTTGCCATTAAAATCCCAGCCCTGTTAGGGATCCTTGCCACTCATTCATTGGATAAACCTGTTCCCGGGCTGAAAAATTTGATGGCCGAAACCTACCCACGGCTGCAACGCGGACGCATAGCCTGGCTGTTAATGCAGGAGATATCGCAGGGCAACCGCGAGCCGCATGTACTACAGGCGTTTCGCGAGTTAGAAGGCGATCTCGGTTACGGCATGCTGCTCTCTCGTTATGCACCGGATATGAATCATGTCACTGCTGCGCAGTACCAGGCGGCGATGCGTGGCGCAATCCCGCAAGTTGCGCCGGTATTCTGGAGTTTCCGCATCATGGTTGGCTGCGGTTCGCTGCTGTTACTGGTGATGCTGATTGCGCTCGTCCAGACGCTGCGCGGCAAAATCGATCAACATCGCTGGGTGCTGAAAATGGCGCTCTGGAGTTTGCCACTGCCGTGGATTGCCATTGAAGCCGGGTGGTTTATGACCGAGTTTGGTCGTCAGCCGTGGGCGATTCAGGACATCTTACCGACATACTCCGCGCACTCTGCATTAACCACGGGCCAACTGGCCTTCTCTCTGATCATGATCGTAGGGCTTTACACCCTGTTCTTAATCGCCGAAGTCTACCTGATGCAGAAATATGCCCGCCTGGGGCCGAGTGCGATGCAGAGTGAACAACCAGCGCAGCAACAGGGGTAAAGGAGAGAGTCATGTTTGATTATGAAACATTACGGTTCATCTGGTGGCTGCTGATGGGCGTCATCCTGGTGGTCTTTATGGTCACCGACGGATTTGACATGGGGATCGGTTGTCTGCTGCCACTGGTGGCGCGTGACGATGATGAACGCCGGATAGTGATCAACAGCGTTGGCGCTCACTGGGAGGGTAACCAGGTCTGGCTGATCCTCGCAGGTGGGGCATTATTTGCCGCCTGGCCCAGAGTCTATGCAGCGGCGTTTTCTGGCTTTTATGTGGCGATGATCCTGGTGCTGTGCTCGCTGTTCTTCCGCCCGTTAGCTTTTGATTATCGCGGCAAAATAGCGGATGCCCGCTGGCGCAAAATGTGGGATGCCGGTCTGGTCATTGGTAGTCTGGTCCCGCCAGTGGTCTTTGGTATCGCCTTCGGCAACTTGTTGCTCGGCGTGCCGTTTGCCTTCACACCACAATTACGCGTGGAGTATCTCGGTAGCTTCTGGCAGTTGCTGACGCCATTCCCTTTGCTGTGCGGCTTGCTCAGTCTGGGTATGGTGATTTTGCAAGGGGGCGTCTGGTTGCAGCTGAAAACCGTTGGCGCTATTCATCTGCGTTCACAACTGGCGACCAAACGCGCCGCGCTGCTGGTGATGCTCTGCTTCCTGCTGGCGGGTTACTGGCTGTGGGTCGGTATTGATGGCTTTGTGTTACTCGCTCAGGATGTCAACGGTCCGTCCAATCCACTGATGAAAATGGTGACGGTACTGCCAGGTGCCTGGATGAATAACTTCGTCGAATCGCCAGTCTTGTGGATCTTCCCACTGCTCGGTTTCTTCTGCCCGTTACTGACGGCGATGGCAATTTACCGTGGTCGCCCCGGTTGGGGATTTCTGATGGCGTCATTGATGCAATTTGGTGTGATTTTCACCGCTGGCGTTACGTTATTTCCCTTTGTTATGCCTTCGAGTATCAGTCCGATATCCAGCCTGACCGTATGGGACAGTACCTCCAGCCAACTGACACTTAGCATTATGTTAGTAATTGTACTGATATTTTTGCCAATAGTGTTGCTCTACACTCTATGGAGCTACTACAAAATGTGGGGTCGTATGACGACTGAAACGCTGCGCCGTCACGATCATGAGCTGTACTAAGGAGCATGAACAATGTGGTATCTATTGTGGTTCGTCGGCATTTTGTTGATGTGTTCGCTTTCTACCGTCGTGTTGGTATGGCTGGATCCGCGCCTGAAGGGATGACTGGGCGCACAACGAACTTAGGCCTGATACGACGCGTCGCATCAGGCAGTCATGTCGGATATGAAAAACGGAAACATATCGATGAAAGCGATTTTGATCCCATTTTTATCTCTTCTGATTCCGTTAACCTCGTCACCTGCATTCGCTCAGAGTGAGCCGGAACTGAAGCTGGAGCGGGTGGTGATTGTCAGCCGTCATGGCGTGCGTGCGCCCACCAAAGCCACGCTACTCATGCAGGATGTCACTCCAGACACATGGCCTGAGTGGCCGGTGAAATTGGGCTGGTTGACCCCGCGTGGCGGCGAACTGGTCACTTATCTTGGACATTATCAACGCCAACGCCTGGTCGCTGACGGTTTACTGGCAAAAAATGGCTGCCCGAAACCTGATCAGGTTGCGATTATTGCGGATGTCGATGAACGTACGCGTAAAACAGGTGAAGCCTTTGCTGCCGGGCTGGCACCCAACTGTACGATTACAGTACATACCCAACCAGATACTTCCCGGCCCGATCCCTTGTTTAATCCCCTTAAAACTGGCGTTTGCCAACTGGATAAGACCAACGTTACCGCGACTATTCTCAGTAGAGCAGGGGGATCGATAGCGGAGTTTACCGAGCATCGGCAAACCGCATTTCGCGAACTGGAGCAGGTTCTCAATTTCCAGCAATCAAATCTGTGCCTTAAACGAGACAATCAGGACGAAAGTTGTACGTTGACCCAGGCATTGCCGTCCGAACTCAAAGTGAGGGATGACAATGTATCTCTGACCGGTGCGGCAAGTCTGGCTTCAATGCTGACGGAGATATTTCTCCTGCAACAGGCACAGGGAATGCCGGAGCCTGGCTGGGGGCGAATTACTGATTCACACCAGTGGAACACCTTGCTAAGTCTGCATAACGCGCAGTTTTATTTGCTGCAACGGACACCAGAGGTTGCCCGTAGTCGCGCCACGCCGTTGCTGGATTTAGTGCTGACGGCGCTGACGCCAAATAACACGCAACAACAGGTTTATGGCGTGACATTACCCACTTCGCTGCTATTTATTGCCGGACACGACACTAATCTGGCGAATCTGGGGGGCGCGCTAGAGCTTAACTGGACGCTACCAGGCCAGCCGGATAATACCCCACCGGGGGGCGAACTGGTTTTTGAACGTTGGCGGCGACTTAGTGATAACAGCCAGTGGATTCAGGTATCGCTGGTATTCCAGACCCTACAGCAGATGCGTGACAAAACTCCGTTGTCGCTAAAAACTCCGCCAGGCGAAGTGGCGTTAACGTTGGCTGAGTGTGGCGAAAGAAACGCGCAGGGCATGTGTTCGTTGGCTGGTTTTACGCAAATCGTGAATGAAGCACGCATTCCGGCATGCACTCTCCATCAGGACAAATAAACATTTGCCGCTGAGGGGCCACGCAGGCCATTGACGCGGCAAAATTCCACGCGTAACCCTGGGGTGAGCACTTCTGCGTCGCGGGGGGTGAATGCGGAAATATGGACCTGGACTTCTTTACGACCGTCGGAGGGGATGATGAATCCTTTGCCGCTTTTGCGATCAAAGGTTTTGACAATTCCTGTCATTTTACGGGACAAACAAATTCCTTACTGATAAATCTGCGCTGCACTATACGGTCTAAATAAAATAAAGCCAGTTTTATTTAAGACCGCTGGACGGCCAAAATAAAGTTTGCTTAATCTTATTTATCATGCGTTAATAGCTGCGTCGGTTTGAAAGACAGACATCATACAAAGTAGTTTACTAAAGCAGTTCTCATTATCAGGCATTATCCCCTTCTTTTGAGTCTCTCTCCTGAACACTAAGTAGTTTCTGTATTAAAGCCCTGTTTGCCGAAAGGCCCAAAATGAAGGAAGTAAAAATATGTCTAATAAAATGACTGGTTTAGTAAAATGGTTTAACGCAGATAAAGGTTTCGGCTTTATCACTCCTGATGATGGCAGCAAGGACGTTTTCGTCCATTTCACCGCCATCCAGAGCAATGAATTCCGCACGCTGAACGAAAATCAGAAAGTCGAATTTTCTATTGAGCAGGGGCAACGTGGTCCCTCGGCAGCGAACGTTGTTACGCTCTAAGGTTGCCGCTATTACTCAGCATCTCCATTTCCGCTGTCCATGTTGTCATGGTTCACAGTACCGCACATCGGCATTCGATGTGACGGAGCGAAACCCTTTAGGTGCAAAGTGTATTTTCTGTAAATCGATGATGATCACCTTTGATAACATCGCATTGCAAATACGCACTGACCAGACACCACTGGATTTCACCAAATAATATCAGGCTCCCTCGTGGAGCCTTTTTTATATCTGGCTTATTTTTCCTCAACTCTGTATGTATAATAAGCGATAACCTGTTGATTATTGAATCTTTCAGGGAGATGGCTTATAACATTTCTTACCTGACCAGGTACCGGGAACCAACACCTTACTGGCGTGTTGCTGTCTTTTAAGACCAGAAGAGGTTAACAGTGAATATTGAAGAGCTAAAAAAACAAGCCGAAACGGAAATCTCAGATTTTATCGCGCAAAAAATCGCCGAATTTAACAAGAACACAGGGAAAGAAGTCTCTGAAATTCGCTTCACCGCGCGGGAGAAAATGACCGGGCTTGAAAGTTATGATGTCAAAATCAAAATAATGTGATTTTGTGAACATCACCCCGTGCGAGGTGATGTTCCGCTTGTTGCTAATTTAGTGACCAATCATTGGCGCTTGTGGAATTAAGCGTCGGTACAACTCCTCTGGCACCGGGCTTTGCCATACTCCCGCATACATCGCATAAGCAATCGCCGCGAACATAATTCCCAATACCAGTAGTGCCATGAGCCAGCCAGACAAGGCAAAGACCTTTTTATTTGCCGCAGGTTTTTGCAGCGAAAAGGTCAATGTTGAGGCCACCGGGCATGACTCCACGCAGGTCATACAACCGGTACATTCCACCGTTCTGACCTGAATTAATTTATCGACTGGGATCCGTGATGGGCAATTTTTCGCACATTTACCGCAGTCGATACAGCTTTCGGCATTGCGACGAATCTTAAACGGCGATAATAGCGAAACCAGTCCCATCAGCGCACCATATGGGCAGAGATAACGACACCAGGCATGGCGAATAAATAGGCTGGCAATCAGCAAAAGCGTCACGCTGATTAATGTCGCTTTCCCCATATGGCGAAAGAAATCGAGCATTTTAACGTCCATCACCACGCTATAAGGCGATAGCATAAAATAGTGAATCGCCTGGGCGGGCATGAATAACGCGATATAAAGAAAAAAGCTTAATAGCAAATATTTCACCGCGCGTAGAGGAATATCCAGCCAGCGGGGAGGGGCGAATTGTCGACCAAACAGTTTTTTCCCGAGATCGCCAATTAATTCAGAGAGCGTACCAACAGGGCATAGCCACGAACAAAAGGCTTTTTTCAGCAGTAAGCTAATAATGATAAAAGCGGCCAATAACAGCATCGCGGCGGCGTGCACGGAAGGTAACTGACCTGTTGCAAGGCTGTATTTCAGATTCATCAGACCAGCAATAGGCAGCCAACCTTCAATGCCCCCCGGTCTGGCGACAAATGCCGTATTACCTGCTGTTTCGTAATAGCGCACCCAGTACCAAAAGGTGACGGCAATATAAATATTGATTGCCAACAGTAATAATTGCGTCGCTTTACGCCAGGTCGTGGCATTGCGCCAGTCATTCCACGGTAATTTACCGCCCGTCGTGCCTGGCCGTCGCTGCCAGCGGATTCTTTTTTTCTCTGCCATGATTTTGCCCGCCCGTTAAGTTGCATACCAAATGCCACTATTCTAAGTTTTCTCAACGGGATGATATTGATTCACATCGGGTTCGGGGCGTTCTTATTTAGCCACTGTTCCAGGGCCGCGATGCTACGCGTAATTTCTTCACGCGGCAGGGCCGCGGTTAATGGTTCCAGCTCAAGTTGTCCGCACAACTGACTGGCACTGCGCATGCCCAGACTGGCACAGCTGCTTTTCAACTGATGCGCGGCACGTTTGATTTTGTCGCTGTCGTGACTGGCGCGGGCAGTGTCCATTTCATCGAGAAGGGGCAGGGCATGTTGTTTAAATAATGTCAGCCATTCGTGGATTTTCTCCACCCCCATTAACTGCGCATCTTCATTGAGCTGCGATACATCCAGTGGTTGATGGTTATGTGTTTGCAGGTGCAGATAGTGAGCAAGTAACTGACCAAGCACTTCACGCGACACCGGTTTAGGGATAATTCCGCGAAATAGCGAACTGGTACGCTGGCGCAGCGTTTCGTCGATGACATGGGCGCTAAAGCCAATCAAAACCAGCGACGGATATTGCAGCGAAAGTTGCCGGGCAAGTGTAATGCCGTCGATATCCGGCAGATCAAAATCCACCAGCGCGGCAGCAAACGGTTCACTATTTTGCAGAGCATCTAAAGCCTGCGCGGCATTTCCTACGGCTGTGACCTGAGCGCCACTGGTGTTAAGTATCTCGATGGTAATACGCTGCGTTAGCGGGTTATCTTCAATCAACAGTAATCGTAAACCGTCCAGACGCACCGCCTGATTGACTGTTTTTGGCACGGGCGCAGTGGCAACACGTAATGGTAACCGTAAGCCAAAACAGCTTCCTGCTCCCGGCGTGCTGGTGGCGTACAGTTCGCCGCCCATCGCCTGGGCCAGACGGCTACTGATAGTCAACCCCAGCCCGGTGCCGCCGCGTTTGCCGCTCACCTGAACAAACGGCTGAAAGATCTCAGCCAGTTTCGCGGGATCAATACCACAGCCGCTGTCTTCCACTTCGACCAGCCATTGTTCGCCATCAGTGCGACTACGCAGGATAATGTGCCCTTCGTCGGTGAAACGCAGGGCGTTGCTCAACAGGTTGGTTATAACCTGACGAATACGTCGCGGATCGCCCATTAACGCAGTCGGTACATCGTCGGCAATTGCCGTTGCCAGGCGAATCGGGCGACCTTTCACCCGTCCGCTCATTAATTGCAGGGTACTTTCCAGCAGTGGGCGCGGTTCAAAGGGCTCATCGCTGACCGAAACATTCTTGCCGCCTGCTTCGATAGCCGAATAATCGAGAATATCGTTGAGGATGGTCAGCAACGATTCGCCAGAGTCAGTAATCGCCCGCAAATCATCACGCTGGGCGTTAAGCGCCGGGTTATCTGCCAGCAACTGCGCGGTGCCGAGAATTCCGTACAGCGGTGTGCGGATCTCATGGCTCATTGCTGCCAGAAACGCCGATTTTGCCTGACTGGCTTTTTCTGCTTCCGCCCGTGCCAGTCGGTGTTCGACCACCAGCTCCTGCAATTCGGCAGTGCGCGCTTTGACCTGCGCCGCCAGTTGTTCGCGGTGGCGATTAAGCGCATGAACACTGCTGCGAAACGCATCCATCAGCCGCCCGATGGTATCCAGCTCCCGTACGCCAGCGGTTTCCGGGAAAGGAGAGTCGATATCACCGTCCAGTAAGCGTTGCAGCGCCTGCGTTTGTTCGGCAAGTGGACGCGTGACTGAGCGATAAACCACGCGCCAGAGGATCAGAATCAATGAGCAAAGAGAAACGACGCCCAGCAGTAGCAGGTTAAACCGTACATGTTCACTGGCGCTTTCCAGATGTGTAAGTCCGGCCCGATTACGCTGCTCAATGGTTGCGACCAACTGATTAACTTCGTTGCTGAACTGTGCAAACTGCACAATATTATTTTGCGTCAGCGTCTGCAGGTGAGTATTGAGTGCTTTTTCACGTTGGTACAGCGCCAGTAACTCGACATATCGTTGTACTGTCTCCAGCGCCTTTTCCGCCTGCGCGCGAACCGGTGGGGCCTTAATGCGCCTTTGTTGAAGCTGTACCCTGTTAAGGGCGTTTTTCAATTGAACAGGCAGCCTGTTCTTATTTTTTTCACTCTCCTCCAGCTCCAGTTTCATAACGAAATGCTGTATTTGCAGAGCGCTAAAGCGCATTTCGTGCATCTGCCTGACGTACTCACGATCGCCAGCAACCCACTGTTCGACGGCGCTCTCTGCCGACCTGTTATGATTGTAGCCAAACACACTTTGCGGGCCAGACTGCGGTGATGCGGTGGCGATGGCTATGTAATGGGTCTGGGATTGCGCGATGTTGGCGATTTCTCCGGCCGCGGCGACGATTTGCTGGCTGAGTTGTTGCTGTTGATCGTGGAGTTTCAGCCGCTGACCGACCAGATCGCCCTGTTGACGTAGCGAGTGGTCAATCTCATAGGCTTGCCGTTCAATAGCTATCGTTTCAAACCCTTTCTCGCGCAGCCCCTGCAACAGGGAGTCAATTTTCAGCTTCTGCGCCGATAACGTTCTCCCCTGGGATTGCCACATCTCTGCGCTATCCGTGTTGTTCAGATTTTGGGCGGTAAAGAGTTCCCACGCGCTGGCCTCACTCAACTGACGGGCCATATTCATGGTTGGGATCAGGGCCAGAGTATTGGTCTGAGCGCTTTGAGTTAAAACGCGCAGGTTATACCAACCTACAAAGATACTTACCAGAGTCAGCAATGCCATCAGGGCAAACGCCATCCACAATCTTTTGGCCAGAGTGAAAATCATCCTTGGTGCACCACATTACCTGAATCGATGGATTAATAGACATCAGCGGCTAAGAAATACCCTTCGCCATGCTGCGTAACTAACAGGTTGGCGCTGAGTTTATGACGCAAACGGCGGATCAGTACGTCCACGGTGCGCAAATCGGGGTTTTCTACCCGCCGGGCGGAGAGCATACGCAGCAGTCGTTCACGGCTGAGGATCTCGCCAGGATTAGTGACAAAGGCCACCAGCATTTCGTATTCCGCGCGGGTGAGTTTGATAGGTCGGTCGTCCTGATCCAACGTGTGGCGTGAGATATTCAGACAATATCCGGCAAAACGATAGCAGTTATCCTGAGAGAGAGCGTTGGCCTGACGGGCCAGATCGATACGCCAGAGCAGATTTTTTACCCGTACCACGAGTTCACGCAGCTCCAGCGGTTTGATGACATAATCATCGGCGCCCATCTCCAGCCCGACAATTCGATCGATAGGATCGCTGCGCCCGGTCACCAGAATAATCCCCACCGTTGAGCGTTCGCGCAGGGCTCGGGTGAGCATTAAGCCGTTTTCATCGGGCAGGTTAATATCCAGCAGAATGAGATCAACAGGCTGGTTTTCCATAATTTCCCGTAGTCCGTCGCCGCTTGCCGTGACCGACACGAGATACCCTTCCTGGATGAAGTAGCTTTGCAAACGTGCCTGCGTCACAGGCTCATCTTCAACAATGACAATATGGTGTGACATCCCTGCTTTCCCGATCTTCCTGTTCATATCCATTCATATGCTGTCATAAGCCATTCATCCTGACGAGTGCCGCTATTCATATTTGCTTATTAAGATCACAGTTGCCAAATTATATTTTTACAGGAGTTATTATGAGACGACTATGGAGTGCGCTGCGTCGGCCAAGTGCGCGTTGGTCGGTGTTAGCGCTGGTGCTGATGGGGATCGTGATCGGTATTGCCTTGATTGTGTTACCTCACTTCGGGATCAAGGCCACCAGCAGCACTGAGTTTTGCGTCAGTTGCCACAGTATGACGCCGGTGTATGAAGAATATAAAAAGTCGGCGCATTTCCAGAATGCTTCCGGCGTACGCGCCGAGTGTCATGACTGCCACGTCCCGTCAGATTTACCGGGAATGCTGAAGCGGAAACTGGAAGCGAGTAATGAGGTGTATCAGACCGTTATTGGTCACTCCATCGATACCCCTGAGAAATTCAACGCTAAACGCGCAGAACTCGCCGAGCGCGAATGGGCGCGGATGAAAGAGAACAATTCAGCGACCTGCCGTTCCTGCCATAACTACGACGCGATGGATCATGCGAAGCAGCATCCGGAAGCCGCACGTCAAATGGCCGCCGCAGCGAAAGATAATCAGACCTGTATCGACTGCCATAAAGGCATTGCCCACCAGCTGCCGGATATGAGCAGCGGCTCGCGTAAACAGTTCGAAGAACTACGTGCCAGCGCCAGAGATGATAAAGACATCCTTTATTCTATAGATATAAAGCCGCTTTATGCAGCAAAGGATGATAAAGAAGCGACGGGTTCACTGCTGCCAGCCTCTGAAGTGAAAGTGCTTAAACGTGACGGCGACTGGTTGCAGGTGGCTATCATCGGTTGGACGGAAAGCGCTGGAACTCAACGGGTTCTGACCGAGTTACCTGGCAAACGGATTTTTGTCGCTTCCATTCGCGGCGATATCCAGCAGCAGGCGAAAATGCTGGAGAAAACCACCGTTGCTGACACCAAAACCGAGTGGAGTAAGATGCAGGCCACCGCATGGTTGAAGAAGGGCGATATGGTCGACGACATCAAACCAATCTGGGCCTATGGCGATACGCTGTACAGCAGCGCCTGTAAACAGTGCCACGGCGCGTCGGCAACCACCCATTATGACGCCAACGGTTGGATCGGCCAAATCAACGGCATGATTGGTTTTACCAGCCTGGATAAACGGGAAGAACGCACCATGCTGAAATATCTGCAAATGCATGCGTCGGATACCGCAGGGAAGTCTCACAGCGATAAGGAAGGAAAATAATGAAAAATAAAGACATTTTTCAGGCATCACGTCGACGTTTTCTTACCCAGCTTGGTGGCTTAACGCTGGCCGGGATGCTGGGGCCATCGCTGTTAACTCCACGCCGTGTTAACGCAGCGCAGGCTGTTACGTCGAAAGAAGGTATCCTGACCGGTTCGCGGTTTGGCGCCATTCGCGCGACGGTGAAAGACGGGCGCTTTGTGGCGGTGAAACCGTTCGAACTGGATAAGTACCCGACGAAAATTATCGCCGGGCTGCCGGATCACGTCCACAATCCGGCGCGTATTCGCTACCCAATGGTACGAGTCGACTGGCTGCGTAAGCGCCATCTGAGTGACACCACTCAGCGCGGCGATAACCGTTTTGTCCGCGTCACTTGGGATGAAGCCCTGGACATGTTCTATGAAGAACTGGAACGGGTGCAAAAAACCTATGGCCCCAGTGCGTTACTGACCGCCAGCGGCGGGCAATCATCCGGTAAATTTCATAGCGCCGGGGGAATGCTGTCGAAAGCCATCGCTCTACATGGCAATAAAGTGAGTACCGGCGGTGACTATTCCACTGGGGCAGCGCAGGTGATCCTGCCGCGGGTGGTGGGATCAATGGAAGTTTACGAACAACAAACATCCTGGCCGTTAGTGTTGCAAAACAGCAAAATCATCGTCATGTGGGGCACCGATTTGGTGAAGAATCAGCAGGTTAATTTTCGCTGCCCGTCTCACGATGTTTATGAATATTACGAGCAACTGAAAGAAAAGGTGGCGGCGGGCGAAATCGAAGTCATCAGCATTGACCCGGTGGTCAGTTCAACGCATGAATATCTGGGGCGCGAGCACGTTAAACATATTGTTGTTAACCCGCAAACCGATGTGCCGCTACAACTGGCGATGGCCCATACCCTGTACAGCGAAAATCTGTACGACAAACAATTCATTGCTGATTATTGCGTCGGTTTCGAGCAATTTCTGCCGTATTTGCTGGGTGAGAAAGACGGCCAGCCGAAGGATGCCGTCTGGGCAGAAAAACTGTGCGGCATTGACGCCGAAACGATCCGCGCGCTGGCGCGGAAAATGGCGGGCACAAGAACGCAAATTATGGCTGGCTGGTGCGCCCAACGTATGCAGCACGGCGAGCAGTGGTCATGGATGATAGTGGTGCTGGCGGCAATGCTCGGGCAGATTGGCCTGCCAGGTGGCGGTTTTGGTTTTAGTTGGCACAGCAGCGGCTCAGGCGTGCCAGGTCGTAAAGGGATTATCCTGAGCGGTTTTCCCGGTGCCACGAAAATTCCGCCAGTTCATAACAACAACGATTACAAAGGTTACAGCAGCACCATCCCAACGGCCCGTTATATCGACGCCATTCTGGAACCGGGGAAAGAGATCAACTGGGACGGCAAAACAGTTAAGTTGCCGCCGCTGAAAATGTGTGTTTTCGCCGGGACCAATCCGTTCCACCGCCATCAGCAGATCAACCGCATAATTGAAGGCTGGCGCAAGTTGGAGACGGTGATTTCCATTGATAACCAGTGGACCTCCAGTTGCCGCTTTTCCGACATTGTATTACCCGCAACCACCCAGTTTGAGCGTAACGATCTCGACCAGTTTGGTGACTATGCCAGCCATGGGCTTATCACCACTAAACAGGTGGTGCAGCCGCAATTTGAGGCGCGCAACGACTTTGATATTTTCCGCGAGTTGTGCCGCCGCTTTGACCGTGAGGAAGCCTTTACTGAAGGGCTGGACGAGATGGGCTGGCTCAAGCGCATCTGGCAGGACGCGCTCCAGCAGGCCAAAGGACTCGGCATCCATTTACCGACCTTTAATGAGTTGTGGAACAGTAAAGAATACGTGGTCTATGACCATCCGCAGATGTTCGTGCGTCATCAGGCGTTCCGCGAAGATCCCGACCTCGAACCGCTGGGGACGCCGAGCGGGTTGATTGAGATCTACTCGCAAACTATCGCCGACATGCACTATGACGATTGTCAGGGGCATCCAATGTGGTTTGAGAAAATTGAACGTTCCCACGGTGGACCAGGTTCGCAGAAATATCCACTGCATCTGCAATCGGTGCATCCCGATTATCGCGTCCACTCGCAACTGTGTGAATCTGAAACACTGCGTCAGCATTACAGCGTAGCGGGTAAAGAGCCGGTATATATCAGCCCGCAGGATGCCCGTGCGCGCGGGATTGCTAACGGTGATGTGGTGCGTGTCTTTAACGATCGGGGGCAGGTTCTGGTGGGCGCGGTGGTTTCTGATCTCTATGCACCTGGCGTGATCCGGATCCATGAAGGCGCCTGGTATGATCCGGATAAAGGTGGTGAGCTCAATGCGCTGTGTAAATACGGTAACCCTAATGTGCTAACGCCCGACATCGGGACTTCGCAACTGGCGCAGGCCACCAGCTCACACACGACCATTGTGGAAATTGAAAAATTCACCGGTCCAATAGAGAAGGTAACGGCGTTTAGCGGTCCGATTGAGATGGTGGCACAGTGCGAATATGTTCCGGCACCGCAGGTGAAATCATGACTTCACTAACGGTGGAACAGAATGCCTGTATCTACGCCTGGCTGGCGCAGTTGTTCTCCCGTGAACTGGACGATGAACAACTGACGCAAATCGCTAGTGCACAGATGGCTGAATGGTTTTCTTTGCTGAAACGCGAGCCGCCGCTGACTGCGGCGGTGAATGAGCTGGAGAAAAGTATTGCTGCATTGACAGTACGTGACGACGCCCGTCTGGAACTGGCCGCTGACTTTTGCGGCCTGTTTTTGATGACTGACAAGCAGGCGGCACTGCCGTATGCATCGGCGTATCAGCAGGACCCACAGGTGATCAAAGGCTTACTGGCTGAGGCAGGGATGGACACCAGTGGCAATTTCAACGAACCGGCAGATCATCTGGCGATTTTTCTTGAATTGTTAAGTTATCTGCATTTTGCCCGGGGAGAGGGGATTGTACCTGCACAGGAAGTTGACAATCTGCGGCAAAAAACACTGACGGCGCTGCGGCAATGGTTACCAGAGTTTGCTGTGCGTTGCCATCAGTATGACAGCTTTGGTTTTTACGCGGCACTAAGCCAGTTATTGCTTGCGATAACCAATAGAGATAATGCCGATTGGTAGGCCTGATAAGACGCGTTAAGCGTCGCATCAGGCATTATGGCATAGCTGCCGGATGCGGCGTGAACGGCTTATCCGGCCTACGGGAACGGTGATTTTTGTAGGCCTGATAAGACGCGTTAAGCGTCGCATCCGGCAGCCAGTTCCGGCAGCCACACTCACGGGTGAGCCACAAACCGGGAAAGCCGCTGGCGTAGCAGGCGGTTTTCCTGTTTCAGATGTGCAATATCATCCATTAACGTTAGCGCCACCGCGATCCCCGGCCAGTCCAGCGCTAGTTCCTGACGCAGACGTACCGCGCGTTGCACCACAATGGCGGCATGGTCATCAAATACCCAGGTTGTTTCCTGGATCTCTCTCGGTTCAACCACCCCCAAACCGACAATTTCATTCAACTCCTCTTCAGAAATGCCGGTATGCAGGCAAAACTCGGTAATGGTAAAAGTCACCGTAACATGAGCCATTATGCTTTCCCCCAATCTTTACGTGGATCAAAAGACGACTGGGCGTCTGCCAGTTGTTGCCACAGCGCGGCAGTATTTTCATCCGGTTTCGGCGGCATGACGATTTTCAGCACAGCATACAAGTCACCAGTCTGTTTTTTGCTTACCAGACCTTTGCCTTTAATGCGCAATCGTTGCCCGGCCTGACTGCCTGGCGGAATGGTCAACAAAATGCTTTCTTTCAGCGTTGGTACAGTGACTTTGCTACCCAGAGCCGCTTCCCACGGGCTAACCGGCACCACAATTTCCAGATCCTGACCGACAATATCAAACAACGGATGCGGGGCTATATGAATCACCAGCCACAGGTCGCCATTTGGACCACCGTTTTCGCCTGGCGTCCCCTGGCCTTTCAGGCGGATACGTTGACCATTGCCGACGCCCGCCGGGATCTTCACATTCAGCGTTTTCGGGATTTCCTGTTCGATCATGCCAAAGGCGTTATAAACCGGCAGGTTATAGCTGATGGTACGTTTGTGCTCAGTAAGCGTTTCTTCCGGGAATACCGCAACTTCAATTTCAATATCGTGGCCACGTGTGGCGGGGCGTTGACGGCTCTGGCGGGCATGTTGACCGAAAATTGACGAGAAGATATCGTCAAAATCTTCGGCATTGAAACTCTGACCGTCGCCATGCTGGAACTGGCGGTTGAATTGCGGATCGTTGCGATGCTGCCACATCTGATCATATTCAGCGCGACGCTGTTCATCACTTAACACTTCCCAGGCTTCAGCGACCTCTTTGAAGCGGGCTTCGGCATCGGGCTCTTTGCTGACATCAGGATGGTATTTGCGGGCCAGTCGACGATAGGCGGTCTTGATTGTCTTGAGATCGTCCGTCGGTTTCACGCCCATGATGGCGTAATAATCCTTTAATTCCATAGCGTTATCTCGCGTAAATCAATACAGACAAAGGGAAACCCCTGACAAGGTATCAGTGTTAAGTGTAGGGGAAATCAGAAAAAATCGTAGGCCAGTGATAAAAACATAACTAAAAATGATATTTTCAGCCTGAATTTTGGCAGGTAAAAGAGGGGCGTTTAAGCCCCATGACGACGTTGTCAGGGGGCTGAAAATGGTGAATTATCCTGCTTTTACCGCAGTGACCATCACTTCAACCAGAATCTCCGGGCGGGCCATCTCAGCCTGTACGGTAGCGCGAGCAGGGCTATGTCCTTCTGGCAGCCAGCTAACCCATACGTCGTTGAAATCGGCAAAATCGCGGCTGATATCTTTCAGCCATACCTGAGCGGACAAGAGATGAAATTTATCACTGCCCGCTTCAGCAAGTAATGCGTCGATTTTCTCCAGCACTTCGCGCGTTTGTTGCGCGATGTCAGGAGTATTGCTCTTCGGTGTCTGACCGGAGAGAAATACAAGATTGCCATATTCCACACTGGTGGCAAGACGAGGTTGTGGGTTATTACGTTTGATATTCAAGCTGATTGGCTCCATGTCAGTCCATCAAGGGAAATTGCGGGATCTTCGCCCGACAGCAGCGCGCCTAACACTACGGCACTACCTGCCGCCAGCGTAAAACCCAGACTGCCCTGACCAAGATTCATCCACAGATTTTGATACTTCGCCCGTCCTAATAGTGGCGGACCCGCAGGGGTGGATGGACGCATACCTGTCCATAATTCGGCATCATCGATGCCTTGCAGTTGCGGAAAACTGTTAGCTACGATCTGCTTTAAGGCATTGATTCGTTCAGGGCGCAATTCATTTCCGTCATAGCCAATATCGACCATAGCGGCGATACGCAACCGCTCACCGAGTCGGGCATAGACAATTTTATGACCGTAGTCGGTGACACTGATTTGCGGTGCGATCCCCATTTCTTGTGGGAAGGGAAGTGTCAGACTGTAACCTTTAAGACCGCAGATCGGTACGTGAGTCCCGGTTTCGGCAAGTAAATGCTTACTACCATTACCCGCGGCAACGACATAATCATCCGCAACCAGCGTTCCTGTACTGGTGGTAAGGGAGTCAATGCGCTCGCCTTTTTTATTCAACTGCAAAACTTCACAATCGGTTTGTAGCGAAAAATTTGCGCTGGCATTAAGTTTGGCAAGTAATGCCTGGCAGAACTTATAGCAGTCCGCCGTTTCATCGCCGGGAGAGTAAATACCGCCACACAATGAATGACCAATATGTTTTAGTGCTGGTTCAAGATGAACGCACTCTTCGCGTGATAAAGCCTGTTGAAATTGCGGATTAATGCCTTTTGCCGCTTTGGCTAAATCTTGCGGGCGGCGATGAATAATCAGTTTGCCAGAACGGCGCCAGTGAAAATCATCAAGATTATCTTCCAGCAGCCACTCTTCCATGACCTGACGGCTTAACAGTGATAAGCGTAAAATATGGTCGCCATTGAGTTTATTTGTCCGGCTATTGCAGGCCAATAAAAATTCCAGCAACCAGCGCCACTGGCTAAATGACATGCGCAAACGCATATTCAGGGGAGAGTTGCTTTTCCCCATCCATTTAAGCCCCTGCATCGGTACGCCTTTATCCGCCAGAGGAGCAACGTAGAGATAACTGAGTTGCCCACCATTAGCGAAACTGGTGGCGATACCTGCCTGACTGTTGCGTTCTAACAATTGTACCTGATGGCCCTGTTTTACCAGCACCCATGCTGTTGCCAGACCAATTACCCCGCCGCCAATAATTACAATGCGTTTTTTCATCACCTGAGATATCCACCGCTAATAAATGCGTTGGGGTTATGTCAAAGCATTTAGGCCTGAGGAGCAATTGACTTTTTATTTTCAGGGTATAACTCAAGGTTAATGGCTCGCAGCTGGAGACGTAATTGCTGACAAAGGAAATCGACAAATTTTTGTGTAATAGGGCTAAGTGAAACGTCGGCACGGCGTAGCAAACAAAGATCAATTTTCATTGGGGGTTCGATGGGGTGAATCGTCTCTGCCGGGAGGTTATGACGGGCAGAGAAAATATCGGTAATACTGCATCCCATTCCGCGTTTTACAAATTCCGTGGCCATGTAATAGGTCTGGACATTCAGGCGCGTTGTCAAAAAATCACGTCGTTTAGCTATTGCATCGGAAAGGGAATGAGGGCCGGGAGAAATCCAGCGTTGTTGGTCAATCTTGTCTATTTCTACTGCGCCCTGGCGATAGTCCCGGTCGATATAAACCAGCGGAACTTCGGCTATCAGCGTCGTCATAATTTCCCCCTGTTGAATCGGCTGTAGCGTCAGGGCCAGATCAATCTCACGCAGATCAAGCTTTTTAACCAACGTTTCAGTGTGCTCTGTCGTCAGTGTCATGACCAGATTCGCATTCTGCTGGTAAAACGCCGTGACTATTTCCGGCACCAGACTTAATCCCAGGCTTGGCAGGCATCCCAGGGCTATTCTGGCTCGCGGATCTCGCGTCAGGTTATCGGCCAGCAGTCGCAGGTTGTCGAGTTCGTGATAAATCGACTGCGCTTTTTCAAAAAGTGTGATCGCTTCGCTGGTTGGAAGAAGCTTGCCACGAACTCGCTGAAAGAGCTGAAAACCGAGTTTTTGCTCAGCGTTTTTTAACGCTTTACTGGCGGCCGGTTGGGAAATATTCAGCGATTCCGCTGCCCGTGAAAGTGTCCCGCATGTCATCACAGCATAGAAGATTTCCAGGTGGCGCAGTTTCATTAAGAGTTAACCCAGAGTTATAGACGATAGATAAAAAGTCATTTCATGGTAACACCAAGTTAACATAAATTTAATCTGTAACGCCTGTTCTGGTAACAAAGCGTTATTTGCCCACCTAAAGGGGTTAATTACGAACTCAGAATAATACCTGTAGTACCCGGACAAACCCTCAGTGCATTTTGCTAACAATAATAACGAGGGGGGATATTTTCTGAGCTGTCCAAATACATCGGCTGATATTGAAAGTCGATTCGATGGGGTTAAGGAGTTATATGAGTGACTCAATGCTCGCTGGTGGTTTACTAACCAGACAAAATATCACCAAAAAGAATGTCATTATTGGTTTGTTATTGATTGCATTTTTACTGATAGCGTTCTGGTGCCAGGGGCGTCCAGGTAATGAACTCGGACTGCTTGGTTTTACACCACTGGTGGCGTTAGCGGTGCTCTCGTTGATAGGCGTCGATATTGTTCTGGCGGTTATTTCATCGATTATTATTGCGATGATAATGACTTCCACCGGCTTACCTGAAATGGGTGCCATGCTGGCAAAATCGACGGGATCGTTTATCGCCACTGTTGGTTTGATCATTATGCTTGGCGCAGGCGTAGGTGAAGTGGCAACACGTACCGGAGCCGCCGTTGAACTGGTCAAATTTGTGGTGCATCGTATCGGGCTTTCCAGCCAGACACGGGTCAAATTTGGCATCGTTGTCTCATCCATTCTTATCTGTGGCGCGCTGGGTACTATGGCAGGCGGTAATGCCATTATTGTTGCGGTGATTATTCCCGTGGCGGCGGCAGTACGGCTGACACCGCCTACAGTGGCTGCACTGATGATGACGGCGGGGTCAGTGGGATTGTTTACCGGGCCATTTACTCCCAGTACCGTGACGATTTTACAACTCGGCGGCCTGACTTATCCGCAATACCTGATGTACGTCGGGCTGCCAATGAGCGCCGTGACGTTATTTGCTGGCTGGATAATGGCCGGGCGAATTCAGAAGATGACGGAAGGAAAATTACACTACGAAGTGGATCTCTCAGAGAAAACTCAGGAAGAAGAGGATCCTGCCCGCGATCGTCGTCGCAAACTCAGCGCCCTGGCATTTGCTGCAACCATTATTGTGATGGCGGTTATTGGCGTAGTGATAAAAGCAGGTTTTAGTTTTGCCATTATCGTTATGCTGTTGGTGGCGTTGATCACCGGGCTGGTGGGGGGATTAAGCCCAACCGGGATCCTGCAAGCGCTGTATAAAGGCTGTGGCAGACTGGTGTGGATGTTTCTGCTCTACTGGCTGTATAACCCGATTCTGGAGCTTATGGATAGCCTGCAGGCGTATCAGGGATTGCTCGAATACACACAACCACTGTTAACCGGGATATCTCCGGCATGGCTTTGCTTCTGTATTTTTGCCTTTAACATTATCGGTCATGTGCCAGGTGCTGCTGTTGCTCAGATGACCTTCACGCATAAAATATTTGGTCCGATGTTGATGGCTGCGGGAGTGCCGCCACAGGGTACAACGGCAGTATTATTAGCCTCATCGCAAGTGGACTGGTTTGGGCCTTTCCCTTCATCGGATATGTTCGGTCAAATGGGGCTGGCACAATCTACTCACCTGAAATATATGCTTTATAACGGTTGGGCCATTGTCATTGCCAATATCATTCTTTTTGCCTTGCTGTTTCAGGTATTAGTTTAACGATACAAACCAGGCGATAGCGCGACTACTGTCCGTTATCGCCTGACGGTTTCCCGCCTCGTCATCTGCTAAATTGCGAACCTGTTCCCGGAAAAATGCCATATTTCTGTCACACTCTTAATTGATTGATAACTAAAGAGGTGATGGGAATGAAAAAAACGCTAATTGCTGCGGCCGTGGCTGGAATGGTTTTACTCTCTTCGAATACTCAGGCACAGACCATGCCGGAAGGCTATCAGCTACAGCAAGTGCTACTCATGAGCCGTCATAATTTACGTGCGCCATTGGCAAATAATGGCAGTGTGCTTGAGCAGTCGACGCCGAATAAATGGCCGGAGTGGGATGTTCCTGGTGGACAACTCACGACCAAAGGCGGCGTGCTGGAAGTGTATATGGGCCATTACATGCGTGAGTGGCTGGCGGAGCAGGGGATGGTGAATTCGGGGGAATGCCCGCCGCCTGACACCGTTTATGTCTATGCCAACAGCCTGCAACGTACCGTCGCTACCGCACAATTCTTTATTACTGGCGCATTCCCTGGGTGTGACATTCCGGTCCACCACCAGGAAAAAATGGGCACCATGGACCCCACCTTTAATCCGGTAATCACCGATGATTCCGCCGCATTCAGTGAGCAGGCGGTGGCGGCAATGGAGAAAGAGTTCAGCAAACTACAACTAACGGACAGCTATCAGCTACTGGAAAAAATCGTTAACTATAAAGATTCCCCTGCCTGTAAAGAGAAACAGCAGTGTTCGCTGGTGGATGGCAAAAATACCTTTAGCGCGAAGTATCAACAAGAACCAGGCGTTTCCGGGCCGCTAAAAGTGGGCAACTCGCTGGTAGATGCGTTCACCCTGCAATACTACGAAGGTTTCCCGATGGATCAGGTGGCCTGGGGGGAGATCAAATCAGATCAACAATGGAAAATGTTGTCGAAGCTGAAAAACGGTTACCAGGATAGCCTGTTTACTTCACCGGAAGTGGCGCGCAATGTCGCGAAACCGCTGGTCAGTTATATCGACAAAGCCCTGGTTACCGATCGTGCCAGTGCGCCGAAAATCACAGTGCTGGTTGGGCACGACTCAAACATTGCCTCTCTGTTAACGGCGCTGGATTTCAAACCGTATCAACTGCATGACCAGAACGAACGCACGCCGATTGGCGGCAAAATCGTTTTCCAGCGTTGGCATGACAGCAAAGCCAACCGCGACCTGATGAAAATCGAGTATGTGTACCAGAGTTCGGAACAGTTGCGTAATGCCGACGCGTTAACGTTGCAGGCTCCGGCTCAACGCGTGACGCTTGAACTTACCGGCTGCCCGATAGATGCCAACGGTTTTTGCCCGATGGATAAGTTTGATAGCGTGTTGAATGAAGCGGTGAAATAACAGAAAGCTCCCCCGCGAGAAGCGGGGAATATGAGACTGATGACAAACGTGAGATTGCCTGATGCGCTACGCTTATCAGGCCTACCCGAGAATTGCACTATATCGAATTTGCACGATCGCGTAGGCCGGATAAGGCGTTCACGCCGCATCCGGCATGAACAAAGCGCACGTTGTCAACAATTTGAAAGCTCCCCCGCGAGAAGCGGGGGAATATGAGATTGATGACAAACGTGAGATTGCCTGATGCGCTACGCTTATCAGGCCTACCCGAGAATTGCACTATATCGAATTTGCACGATCGCGTAGGCCGGATAAGGCGTTCACGCCGCATCCGGCATGAACAAAGCGCACGTTGTCTACAATTTGAAAGCTCCCCCGCGAGACGCGGGGGAGTTACTGATTAAACGTTTTTACGTTCGATGGTCTGTTCGCCCCAAAAAAGCGAATCTTTATCGGTCTTAGCAAAGGCTTTGACTAACACTTCATCGCTACCTTCTTCCCAAATCTTTTCCGCCATTTTTTCGTCGTACCCGGCGACTTCGAAAATGGCCTCGGCTATTTCCGGCGACGTATTGCGCAGAGATGCCCATTCACCCACGTGATGAGCTTTCGCTTCTTGAGTTGGCATGCGTATCCTCCTGTTGAAGATTAGCCGTTAAGTTTAACTGCCAGACCAGCGACATATTCCCCCTGATAACGTGCGATAGACAACTCTTCCTGGCTGGGTTGGCGTGAACCGTCACCGCCTGCAATGGTGGTTGCGCCGTACGGCGTTCCGCCGCGAACCTGCGAGACGTCAAAAAGTTCCTGCGCTGCGTAGCCAATAGGGACAATCACCATGCCGTGGTGCGCAAGTGTCGTCCAGGTGGATGTGATGGTTTGTTCCTGACCGCCGCCGGTGCCGGTAGAGCTAAAGACGCTCGCCAGTTTTCCGTACAATGCGCCAGAAGCCCACAGGCCGCCAGTCTGGTCGAGGAAGGTACGCATTTGCCCGGACATATTGCCAAAGCGGGTTGGCGTACCAAAAATAATGGCGTCGTAATCGGCCAGTTCTTGCGGAGTTGCAACGGGTGCAGTTTGCGTTTTACCGCCTGCTTTTTCGAATAATTGCGGCTGCATGGTTTCCGGTACACGCTTAACAACAACTTCTGCGCCATCGACTTTGCTTGCGCCTTCAGCGACTGCGCGCGCCATCGTTTCGATATGTCCGTACATGGAATAATAAAGCACCAGAACTTTAGCCATTTCTAACCACTCCTCGTGTTATCTCTATTCCGTAGCGATTCGCTACCACTCTTTTAAAGATAAGACGTCCTTTTCAGAGTGCAAATTTCACAACCACTTATTTGATTTATAACAACTTTCACAAGCGCGTAAATTTGTCGCAAAATGATACATTTTTATCCCATAGCGTTTTTTTAATCATAAGAGAGGCTTATGGATAATTATTGGAAATGATATCTATTCTCGCTCAGAACCTGTTGCAGGATATTACCAAACGCGGGTCCACCCGCGTCAGTTCACTAAGCTTAGTCCCACGTAGCGAAAATATGGCACCGCCATACGCCGCGTTAATCTTATGCAATGCAATATGATGTCTACATCAAGACGGAGGTCAGTAATGGCAAACCATCGAGGCGGTTCAGGTAATTTTGCAGAAGACCGCGAAAGAGCATCAGAAGCAGGTAAAAAAGGTGGACAGCACAGCGGGGGTAATTTCAAGAATGACCCGCAGCGCGCATCTGAAGCAGGTAAAAAAGGTGGGAAGAGCAGTCACGGCAAAAGCGACAACTAGCCGGGCTAATCAATGACGAATGCATTTTTGACTGTAGCTCGTCAAAAAGCCACCACCGCCGGTTACCCGGCGGTTGATACTGATGACAAATGTAAGCTTGCCTGATGCGCGATGCTTATCAGGCCTACCAGAAGATTGCAATATATTGAATTTGCACTGTTTTGTAGGCAGGATAAGGCGTTTACGCCGCATCCGGCATGAACAATGCGTACGTTGTCAACAATCTGCACCGCCGGGTAATCCCGGCGGTTTTCTGTTTATGGCTCCTGATGAACAACTTCTGGCGGTGGAACGTCAACCAACTTTCTGCTTAACAACGCATTGAGTAAAATCGCGCCAAAAGTTGCTGTACCGATCCCTCCCAACGTAAAACCGCCCAACGCGATGCTGATATTCGGGTTAATGCCCTGACCGTTAAAGCCCGTCGCGGCGATCACCACGCCAACAAAAGCCGCGCTGGAACCGAGATAACTGGGGACGCGTCCGCCGGTAATAAAGAAAAACAATAACGTGAAAGTCAGACGGGGCGCTGCATCCTGCATATCCTTTTCAGCCGCGTAATGGCTTGTTTGCAAAGCGGATGCCAGTTTTTAAAAATTCAATGTTATTAATGTGTTGATGTTTAGTTGTTGGAAATGACTGGTAAAAAGTGGACTAAACGGTCAAAACAGTTGCACATAAAACATGCGTTCGTGCGCGATGAGAGTGCAGAAGGTCGAGGCCAGACGGGGGTTTTGCTATCCTGTTGCTAATCTACAAGAGGGGAGAGCGCATGACGCAAGGCGCAGTGAAAACAACGGGTAAACGTTCGCGCGCAGTGAGCGCGAAGAAAAAAGCGATTCTTAGCGCGGCACTGGACACTTTTTCGCAATTCGGTTTTCACGGCACAAGGCTGGAGCAAATTGCAGAGTTGGCGGGCGTTTCTAAAACCAATCTGCTGTATTACTTCCCGTCGAAAGAGGCACTGTATATTGCCGTGCTGCGGCAAATTCTCGATATCTGGTTGGCGCCGTTAAAGGCGTTTCGTGAAGATTTCGCCCCGCTGGCGGCGATCAAAGAGTACATTCGTCTGAAGCTGGAAGTCTCCCGCGATTATCCGCAGGCTTCGCGCCTGTTCTGTATGGAGATGCTGGCAGGTGCGCCGCTGTTAATGGATGAACTGACGGGCGATTTGAAGGCGTTAATTGATGAGAAATCAGCGCTGATTGCAGGCTGGGTCAAGAGTGGCAAACTCGCGCCGATTGACCCGCAGCATTTGATTTTTATGATCTGGGCTTCCACTCAACATTACGCCGATTTTGCCCCTCAGGTGGAGGCGGTGACAGGCGCGACGTTGCGCGATGAGGTGTTTTTCAATCAAACGGTTGAAAACGTGCAGCGGATTATTATTGAGGGGATTCGACCACGTTAATGATGCCGGAGGAGGTTGCAACATCCTCCGGCTACCTGTTTAACCGATCGTCATTAAACTGGCGTTACCCCCGGCAGCAGCGGTATTCACACTCAGCGAACGTTCGATATACAGCCGTTCCAGCAGGATATTGCTTTCGCCACGGGCAAAACCCTGCACCGAAACAATTGCGCCATCCCGCGCGGCAACCGCTTCACACAATGCGCGAAGCTGATCCGAATCACCATGGAAGATCACCGCATCAAACGGTTGAGCGGTTATATTTTCCGCTTTCGCCAGTTGAATACGTTCGCTGACTGCCGATGGCAATGCCTTCACTAACTGACGATGCAGCGCGTCATCCGGCCACAGCACCTGGCTGCCCACCGCCAGCACGGCGGCAAGCTGAGTCAGCGCATCCTGTTCATCATCCGCGATACACAATACGCGCTCACGGGGCAGCAGCGTCCAGGTGTTGCGTTCACCCGTCGGCCCTGGCAGCAATCGTTGTGTTCCTGCCTGCGCCAGCTCGCCATATTGCGTACATAACGCCTGCAATTCCGGACGGTTTGCCGCCCATTCCCGCAGTGCATTCAGCGGCTGAGTCAATGCGGCTTTCAACTGCGCATCGACAGGATACTCTGCATCCTGACGGGCGAGCGTCACCGCCAGCGCACTTTCCGGGCGATTCGCCAGCAGACGGTAGAGATAGAGCGGACCGCCAGCTTTCGGCCCGGTGCCGGACAACCCTTCGCCGCCGAACGGTTGCACCCCAACCACCGCGCCAACCATATTACGGTTAACGTACAAGTTGCCGACATGGGCCGAGCCAGTGACCTGGGCGATGGTTTCATCAATACGCGTATGGACGCCAAGCGTCAGGCCATAGCCGGAAGCGTTAATCTGCTCGATCAGCTCCGGCAGCTGGTTACGGTTATAACGCACCACATGCAGCACCGGACCAAAGACCTCTTTTTGCAATTCGGCAAAGTCATCCAGTTCGATCAGCGTCGGGGCGACAAAGGTGCCGCTTTGCCATTCACGGGCATCTTCGCTGTTTTCCCGCACCGCCTGGAACACCGGACGGCCTTTGCTACGCATGGTCTGAATATGACGCTCGATATTGCCTTTCGCTTCGCTATCAATCACCGGACCGATATCCGTGGTCAGGCGACCAGGATTACCCATTCGACACTCGGCCATTGCGCCGCGCAGCATTTTCAACGTGTGGTCGGCAATCTCATCTTGCAGGCACAGCACGCGCAGTGCCGAACAACGCTGACCCGCACTGTCGAACGCCGAGGCCAGCACATCTATTACTACTTGTTCGGTCAGGGCGGAGGAATCGACAATCATCGCGTTCATGCCGCCGGTTTCAGCGATGAGCGGAATAGGGCGCCCCTGAGCGTCCAGGCGGCTGGCGATATTGCGTTGCAGTAACGTAGCGACTTCGGTTGAACCGGTAAACATCACCCCGCGCACGCGATCATCACCCGTCAGTTGCGCGCCCACGGTTTCACCCTGACCTGGCAGCAATTGCACCACGCCTGGCGGTACACCTGCTTCCAGCAAAATGGCGATCCCTTGCGCGGCAATCAGCGGAGTTTGTTCTGCCGGTTTTGCCAGTACGCTGTTACCTGCCGCCAGTGCGGCAGCAATCTGCCCGGTGAAAATAGCCAGCGGGAAGTTCCACGGACTGATACACACCACAGGCCCTAATGGACGGTGGGTTTCGTTAGCGAAATCATCCCGCACCTGTCCGGCGTAGTAGTGGAGAAAATCGACCGCTTCGCGCACTTCGGCAATGGCGTTGCTGAAGGTTTTTCCGGCTTCACGCACCAGAATACCAATCAGTTGCTGCATCTGGCTTTCCATCAGCACGGCAGCGCGGTGCAAAATCGCCGCGCGTTCAGCCGGAGGAGTGGCAAACCAAATTGGCGCGTTATTAACTGCACTTTCCAGCGCCTGTTCCACTTCACGCGGCGTGGCTTCACGTACATAGCCCACAATATCTTTCGGTTCCGCAGGGTTAATAACGGGCGACATCTCACCAGCCGCTACCGGTTGTTCCAGCATTGGCAAGGCCTGCCATTTTTGCAGTGCACTATTGAGCAGGGCAGAAGAGAGCGAGGCCAGACGGTGTTCGTTAGCGAGATCCAGCCCTGCCGAGTTGTCGCGCCCGTGACCGTAAAGATCGCGCGGCAGGGGAATTTTCGGATGCGGTAATCCAGTTTGCCCTTCCTGTTGCGCCAATTTTTCTACAGCAGTGACCGGATCGGCGACCAGTTCATCCAGTGGCAAAGAGGTGTCGGCAATACGGTTAACAAACGAGGTGTTAGCACCGTTTTCCAGCAGGCGACGCACCAGATACGCCAACAGCGTTTCATGTGTGCCAACCGGAGCATAAATACGACACGGACGGTTAAGTTTGCCGTCGGCAACTTTCCCGGTGACCTGCTCATACAGTGGCTCGCCCATACCGTGCAGGCACTGGAACTCGTACTGACCCGGGTAGTAGTTTTGACCCGCCAGTTGATAAATCGCCGCCAGCGTATGGGCGTTGTGCGTCGCGAACTGCGGGTAGATTAAATTCGGCACCGCCAGCAGCTTTTTCGCACAGGCGAGATAAGAAACGTCGGTATACACCTTGCGGGTATAAACCGGATAACCTTCAAGGCCGTCCATCTGCGCACGCTTGATTTCACTATCCCAGTACGCGCCTTTCACCAGACGAATCATCAGACGGCGACGGCTGCGGGTCGCGAGATCAATCAGGTAATCAATCACCAGCGGGCAGCGTTTTTGATAAGCTTGAATAACAAAACCGATACCGTTCCAGCCTGCCAGTTCTGGCTCGAAACAGAGTTTTTCCAGCAGATCGAGGGAGATCTCCAGACGATCGGCCTCTTCGGCGTCAATGTTGATACCAATATCGTACTGACGCGCCAGCAGGGTGAGTGATTTCAGACGCGGGTAAAGCTCTTCCATTACCCGGTCATACTGGGCGCGGCTGTAGCGCGGATGCAGCGCCGACAGTTTGATTGAAATGCCCGGACCTTCATAGATGCCACGACCATTGGATGCTTTACCAATGGCGTGAATCGCCTGCTGATAGGAAACCATATACGCTTGCGCGTCCGCGGCAGTCAGCGCGGCTTCGCCCAGCATATCGTAAGAGTAACGGAAACCTTTCTCTTCCAGCTTGCGGGCATTGGCTAACGCTTCCGCGATGGTTTCGCCAGTGACGAACTGCTCGCCCATCAGGCGCATCGCCATATCCACACCTTTGCGGATCAGCGGCTCACCGCTTTTACCGATAATGCGATTCAGCGAGCGGGAGAGGCTGGCTTCGTTATGGGTGGAAACCAGTTTGCCGGTAAACAGCAGCCCCCAGGTGGCGGCATTAACAAACAAAGACGGGCTACGACCAATGTGTGACTGCCAGTTACCGTTGCTGATTTTGTCGCGAATTAACGCATCACGGGTGGCTTTGTCGGGAATACGTAACAACGCTTCCGCTAAACACATCAGCGCCACGCCTTCCTGCGATGACAGCGAAAACTCCTGCAATAACCCCTGAACCATACCTGCGCGACCACTGGCGTTTTTTTGATTACGCAGTTTATCGGCCAGTTGATACGCCAGTTTGTGCGCCTGTTCGGCAACTGACTGCGGCAGGCGCGCTTGTTCCAGCAGCATAGAAACCGCTTCGGTTTCCGGGCGGCGATATGCCGCGGTGATAGCGGCGCGGGAAACCGACTGCGGCAAAATTTGCTCGGCAAAGTCGAGGAAAGGCTGGTGTGGTTCCTCTGCCGGATTCGGCGCTTCATCGCTCTCATTAGCCGCGCCAGAAAGCAGCGCAGGCAGCTCCGGCAAGGTATCGCTGTTTTCCAGTTGTTCAAGATAAGAAAAAATCGCCTGCTTAATTAACCAGTGCGGTGTGCGATCGATACGTGTCGCGGCTGACTTAATACGCTCACGCGTCGCGTCGTCCAGCTTAACCCCCATGGTGGTGGTTCCCATGCCATTGCTCCTGTTGTTCTGAAAAGTGCAACTTAACGTTATCGTGAAATATCTATTATGTTGCAACTTTGTGCAACCACGTTAAATGTGACTTACGTAGCAAGCTTAAAAATGAATGAAATGTTAATAAAAGAAATCGATATGACAGGGATTAAAAAAGTAATGCAGACTTTTTCTCTGCGGCAGTTAACATTTTTGAAAGGTGCAACCGCGAAAAATGTGAGGAAGTGCAACCTGATGAAAAATAGTATCGCTGGGCAATAAAATTTGATGTAAATGATGTGTTAAATCGATTGTGAATAACCAGCACTTCCGGCAGGATACGGTCGCCCTGGTAAAACATAAACTCTGTTACCCCGTTCCGGTGGCAGATATAACGGCAAGTTTCGACATTGCCGATAATAATTTTTGGAGACTTTAGATGGCTATTAGCACACCGATGTTGGTGACATTTTGTGTCTATATCTTTGGCATGATATTGATTGGGTTTATCGCCTGGCGATCAACCAAAAACTTTGACGACTATATTCTGGGCGGTCGTAGCCTTGGGCCATTCGTGACGGCATTATCGGCGGGTGCGTCGGATATGAGCGGCTGGCTGTTAATGGGGTTGCCGGGCGCAGTCTTTCTTTCCGGGATTTCCGAAAGCTGGATCGCCATCGGCCTGACATTAGGCGCGTGGATCAACTGGAAGCTGGTGGCCGGGCGGTTGCGTGTTCATACCGAATACAATAATAACGCCTTAACTCTGCCGGATTATTTCACCGGGCGCTTTGAAGATAAAAGCCGCATTTTGCGCATTATCTCCGCGCTGGTTATTTTGCTGTTCTTCACCATTTATTGCGCTTCGGGCATTGTGGCAGGCGCGCGTCTGTTTGAAAGCACCTTCGGCATGAGCTACGAAACGGCTCTGTGGGCGGGAGCTGTGGCGACGATCCTTTACACCTTTATTGGCGGTTTCCTCGCGGTGAGCTGGACTGACACTGTACAGGCCAGCCTGATGATTTTTGCCCTGATCCTGACGCCGGTTATCGTCATTATCAGTGTCGGTGGCTTTGGCGACTCTCTGGAAGTGATCAAACAAAAGAGCATCGAAAACGTGGATATGCTCAAAGGGCTGAACTTTGTTGCCATTATCTCGCTGATGGGCTGGGGGCTGGGGTACTTCGGGCAGCCGCACATTCTGGCGCGTTTTATGGCAGCAGATTCTCACCACAGCATTGTCCATGCGCGTCGTATCAGTATGACCTGGATGATCCTCTGCCTGGCAGGGGCGGTGGCTGTTGGCTTCTTTGGGATTGCTTACTTTAATGAGCATCCGGCTTTGGCGGGTGCGGTAAATCAGAATGCCGAGCGCGTGTTTATCGAACTGGCGCAAATTCTGTTTAACCCGTGGATTGCCGGGATTTTGCTGTCGGCGATTCTGGCGGCGGTGATGTCAACCTTAAGCTGCCAGCTGCTGGTGTGCTCCAGTGCAATTACCGAAGATTTATACAAAGCGTTTCTGCGTAAACATGCCAGCCAGAAAGAGCTGGTGTGGGTAGGGCGTGTGATGGTGCTGGTGGTGGCGCTGGTGGCGATTGCGCTGGCGGCAAACCCGGAAAACCGCGTGCTGGGCTTAGTGAGCTACGCGTGGGCAGGCTTTGGCGCGGCGTTTGGTCCGGTGGTGCTGTTCTCGGTGATGTGGTCACGCATGACGCGCAACGGTGCGCTGGCGGGGATGATCATCGGTGCGCTGACGGTTATCGTCTGGAAACAGTTCGGCTGGCTGGGTCTGTACGAAATTATTCCGGGCTTTATCTTTGGTAGCATTGGAATTGTGGTGTTCAGTTTGCTGGGTAAAGCGCCGTCAGCGGCGATGCAAAAACGCTTTGCCGAGGCCGATGCGCACTATCATTCGGCGCCGCCGTCACGGTTGCAGGAAAGCTAAGGGACTTAGCCTGCGGCGGTTTTGTTTGGCTTCAGCAGCGTGTTGCGCAGCATTAAAATAGTTGTGTGGTTCTTGCCGGATAAGGCGCTTACGCGGCATCTGGCAAGAACACATGGCTCGTTGTAAACAATCCCATCTTTCTACCCTGGAATAATCGTTTATATCCCGGGCATTACCTCTCTTTGTTTACATTCCAACATCATTTTATAAACATTTCGCTTGTGTTTTTCTTCATCGTAATGATAATCGCTATCACTGCGATTTACTTTTCTTTGCATAGATTGACTCAGAAAAACGTTTAAGGGTGGTGGCATGTTTGTTCCGTTTCTCATTATGTTGCGCGAAGGACTTGAAGCCGCGCTGATTGTCAGTTTGATTGCCAGCTATCTTAAGCGTACCCAGCGAGGCCGGTGGATTGGTGTCATGTGGATTGGCGTGTTGCTTGCCGCTGCGTTGTGCCTGGGCTTGGGTATCTTCATTAACGAAACTACCGGCGAATTCCCGCAAAAAGAACAGGAACTGTTTGAAGGTATCGTGGCAGTGATCGCTGTGGTGATCCTCACCTGGATGGTTTTCTGGATGCGCAAAGTGTCGCGCAACGTCAAAGTGCAACTGGAACAGGCAGTTGATAGCGCATTGCAGCGTGGAAATCATCATGGCTGGGCGCTGGTGATGATGGTCTTTTTTGCTGTTGCAAGGGAAGGGCTGGAGTCGGTCTTTTTCCTGCTGGCGGCATTTCAACAAGATGTCGGGATTTGGCCGCCGCTGGGTGCAATGCTCGGTCTTGCTACTGCCGTGGTGCTCGGCTTCCTGCTCTACTGGGGCGGTATTCGTCTTAATCTCGGCGCATTTTTCAAATGGACCAGCCTGTTTATTCTCTTCGTCGCCGCAGGGCTGGCAGCTGGTGCCATTCGCGCATTTCATGAAGCTGGCCTGTGGAACCACTTTCAGGAAATCGCCTTCGATATGAGCGCGGTGCTCTCAACTCACTCGCTATTCGGCACGCTAATGGAAGGGATTTTTGGCTATCAGGAAGCGCCGAGCGTCAGCGAAGTCGCCGTCTGGTTTATTTATCTCATCCCGGCGCTGGTGGCATTTGCTCTGCCACCACGTGCAGGGGCGACAGCGTCTCGCTCCGCATAACGAATACGACGCAAACTCTTGCTTAGTTACAACATACTTTAAAGGGATAGTCTCGTCATGACCATTAACTTCCGCCGTAACGCATTGCAGTTGAGCGTGGCTGCGCTGTTTTCTTCTGCTTTTATGGCTAACGCCGCTGATGTGCCGCAGGTCAAAGTGACCGTGACGGATAAGCAGTGCGAACCGATGTCCATTACGGTTAACGCCGGGAAAACGCAATTTATCATTCAGAACCACAGCCAGAAGGCGCTGGAGTGGGAGATCCTTAAAGGCGTAATGGTAGTGGAAGAGCGGGAAAATATCGCCCCTGGCTTTAGCCAGAAAATGACGGCGAATTTACAGCCTGGCGAATACGATATGACCTGCGGTCTGCTCACTAACCCGAAAGGGAAGTTGATCGTTAAAGGTGAGGCAACGGCGGATGCGGCGCAAAGTGATGCGCTGTTAAGTCTTGGTGGTGCAATTACTGCATATAAAGCGTATGTCATGGCAGAAACCACGCAGCTGGTGACCGAAACTAAAGCCTTTACCGACGCCATCAAAGCAGGCGATATCGAAAAAGCGAAAGCACTGTATGCGCCGACGCGTCAGCACTATGAGCGCATCGAACCGATTGCTGAACTGTTCTCCGATCTGGATGGCAGCATTGACGCCCGTGAAGATGATTACGAGCAAAAAGCCGCCGATCCAAAATTCACCGGTTTCCACCGTCTGGAAAAAGCATTGTTTGGCGACAACACCACCAAAGGGATGGATACGTACGCTGACCAGCTTTATACCGATGTGGTCGATTTGCAAAAACGCATCAGTGAACTGGCTTTCCCACCTTCAAAAGTGGTCGGCGGCGCAGCCGGACTGATTGAGGAAGTGGCAGCCAGCAAAATCAGCGGTGAAGAAGATCGCTACAGCCACACCGATCTGTGGGACTTCCAGGCTAACGTTGAAGGCTCGCAGAAAATTGTCGATCTGCTGCGTCCACAACTGCAAAAAGCCAACCCGGAGCTGCTGGCAAAAGTCGATGCTAACTTCAAAAAGGTCGATACCATTCTGGCGAAATACCGTACCAAAGACGGTTTTGAAACCTACGACAAGCTGACCGACGCCGACCGTAACGCGCTGAAAGGGCCGATTACTGCGCTGGCGGAAGATCTGGCGCAACTTCGCGGTGTGCTGGGGCTGGACTAAGCGTTATGCAGTATGAAGATGAAAACGGCGTGAATGAACTGTCACGCCGACGTTTATTGAAAGGGATTGGTGCGCTGGCGCTGGCGGGAAGTTGTCCGGTCGCTCATGCACAAAAAACGCAAAGTGCGCCGGGTACGCTTTCACCGGATGCACGTAATGAGAAACAGCCGTTTTACGGTGAGTATCAGGCAGGGATCCTGACGCCACAACAGGCCGCAATGATGCTGGTGGCGTTTGATGTGCTTGCCAGTGATAAAGCCGATCTTGAGCGATTGTTTCGCTTGTTGACTCAGCGTTTTGCTTTTCTGACTCAGGGCGGAGCGGCACCTGAAACGCCAAATCCGCGCCTGCCACCACTCGATTCTGGCATTCTTGGCGACTACATTGCGCCCGATAATCTCACCATTACGTTATCGGTGGGCCACTCATTGTTTGATGAACGGTTTGGGCTTGCGCCGCAGATGCCGAAAAAGTTGCAGAAGATGACGCGTTTCCCCAACGACTCGCTGGATGCAGCGTTATGTCATGGTGATGTGTTGCTACAAATTTGCGCCAACACCCAGGACACGGTGATCCATGCGCTGCGCGATATCATCAAACACACGCCGGATTTGCTCAGCGTGCGCTGGAAGCGGGAAGGGTTTATTTCCGATCACGCGGCGCGTAGTAAAGGCAAAGAGACGCCGATAAATTTGCTGGGCTTTAAAGACGGCACTGCCAATCCCGACAGCCAGAATGATAAGTTGATGCAAAAAGTGGTGTGGGTCACGGCAGATCAGCAGGAACCTGCGTGGGCTATCGGCGGCAGCTACCAGGCGGTGCGCTTGATTCAGTTTCGGGTGGAATTTTGGGACAGAACGCCGCTGAAAGAACAGCAGACGATTTTTGGTCGTGATAAGCAAACCGGTGCGCCGCTGGGGATGAAGCATGAGCACGATGTGCCGGATTACGCCAGCGATCCGGAAGGGAAGGTGATTGCGCTGGACAGCCATATTCGTCTGGCGAATCCCCGCACGGCGGAGAGCGAATCCAGTCTGATGCTGCGTCGTGGCTACAGTTATTCGTTGGGCGTCACCAACTCCGGGCAACTGGATATGGGGTTATTGTTTGTCTGCTACCAACACGATCTGGAAAAGGGCTTCCTGACAGTACAAAAAAGGCTCAATGGCGAAGCGCTGGAGGAATACGTCAAACCTATCGGCGGCGGTTATTTTTATGCGTTGCCGGGGGTGAAGGACGCGAATGATTACCTGGGAAGGGCGCTATTGCAGGTTTGAACGACGCAAATATGCCCGATGCGCAGGTTTATCGGGCATGAGTTTTGTGCACAAATTATTAATCACTTGTAGGTCGGGTAAGGCGTTCGCGCCGAATCCGGCAAACACGAGGCACATTTTACCAGTACTGCGAATCCTGCTGAAAGCACACAGCTTTTTTCATCACTGTCATCACTCTGTCATCTTTCCAGTAGAAAGTGATGTCACTGAAATGGTGTTTTATGGTTAAATTCAAGTAAAAATATTGTTGCAATGAATGCGAAAACTGTTGTACTTATTAAGTAACAGCGGTAGTTCCCGGCAGTGATAGTCAGTCACTATGGAGATCGCGGATGGTAACGTCCTGCACTGGACATGTTTTTGACAATCAACGCTCGACCAAACGCGGAGATTTCTCCTCCGGTAGCAACTTCGTCACTCTGTATTTTTACTCACTTCCTCCCTTTTCTTGTGTTACCGACGCCGTGAACGGTGCGCGTAGCCGTTTTCGGTGTTATTTCCAAAAGCAAACTATGGCTTACAAGGAAGCCAACCCTCTGATGTTCGTGCGCATAATCGCGCTGCCAACGGCGCGTGTGATGAATACAAACAACTCAAGGTGCTCTCCATGGGAAGACAAAAAGCAGTGATCAAAGCTCGTCGCGAAGCAAAACGTGTGCTGAGACGGGATTCACGCAGCCATAAACAGCGTGAAGAAGAATCGGTCACCTCGCTTGTGCAGATGAGCGGCGTAGAAGCCATTGGTATGGCCCGCGACAGTCGCGATACTTCGCCAATCGTGGCGCGAAATGAAGCGCAATTGCACTATCTGAAGGCTATTGAGAGTAAGCAGCTGATATTCGCTACAGGCGAAGCCGGGTGCGGTAAAACCTGGATCAGTGCGGCAAAAGCGGCGGAGGCCCTGATACATAAGGATGTCGACAGGATCATCGTCACCCGTCCAGTTTTGCAAGCCGATGAAGATCTTGGCTTCTTACCTGGGGATATCGCAGAAAAGTTTGCTCCCTATTTTCGTCCGGTCTACGACGTGCTGGTTCGGCGCTTAGGGGCTTCCTTTATGCAGTACTGCCTGCGACCAGAAATAGGGAAGGTGGAAATCGCGCCGTTCGCCTATATGCGTGGACGTACCTTTGAAAATGCAGTTGTCATTCTTGACGAGGCGCAGAATGTGACTGCCGCGCAAATGAAAATGTTTTTAACCCGCCTCGGGGAAAACGTAACGGTTATCGTCAATGGTGATATCACGCAATGCGATCTGCCTCGCGGCGTGCGCTCCGGATTAAGTGATGCGCTGGAACGTTTCGAAGAAGATGAAATGGTCGGGATCGTCCGGTTCGGCAAAAATGATTGCGTACGTTCGGCACTTTGCCAACGTACGCTACATGCCTATAGTTAAGCGTATTACAAACGCAGAGCCCGGGCTAACCGGGCTTTGTTTTTGCTGTTTATGCCCGGAGTGCAAATTTATCTAAAACCACCTACAGCCGGTTTAGTTGCAATGCAGGATAGCTATTTTAAATAATAAAGTCTGTTCTCAATATATTCATTCAGTTTTGTCAGCTCTTCTGCGATTTTTTTCTTGTTCAATTCATTGTTGTCAGTCATGGTTAATAAAATCAATTCCTTTGATTTTTTTGATAAAATTCCAGGGTGGAAATTTATGCTGTTATACATTTCATGAAGAATGTTGAGCAATTCGCTATTAAAAAAGTCAATATTATCCATGTTGTCGATTTGAGGATTGTTGTCTTGAAAATTTTTTATGATTTTACATATTTTTATAATGAAATAAAACTCAATGTTTCTCTGGGTTTGTTCTTCTGGTGTGAAAATTGGAAAGTCATATTGTTCACATATTGTATCATAATCATCAAACTTATCATTTTCGATTGACCATAATTTTCTCTTTTCTATTTTATCCTTTGTTGATTTTATCTCTGAAAACATTCTTTTTATTATCAATAAAATGATGGCCGTGACAAATAAAATAATTACGCCAATATGTGTGGAGTAATAAAAAAGTAACATGATAAATGAAATTACTGGTAGTGCTAATGAAGTAATAATCAATAAATTACCGACTTTACTATATGAGTGTAGCTCAAAAATGAATTCCCTTTCGTCACTTGCGAATATGTAAAATAATGAGAAGCCTGTGTTCAGTAATGTTGATATTGCGAAACCTAACGTAGCCCACCATAGCGGAAAACTATTGGAGATATTAACAGGGGGTACACTAAAAAGCCCAATAAAAAAGGTAAAGCAGGCTCCAGTAAGAATTGAGTGAAAATATGAAAACCATTTTATACTCTCCCCTGTATGATACCCTTTTTTATATGCACGCCAGGCAATCCGCTTTGTATTATACATGATTATATCCTTAAATTGATTTACTATGAAAACTATACTGATTGATATTAATGCATGCGCAAGATTATTATTAATATCGTATATAATTTACTGCCTCATCGCCCGAATCAATGCCATATCAGTTTGTGCATTAGATTAGTTGATAAATAAATGATTATGAACAAAAGCATTTATCTGGTAATAGATTTAGCCTACTACCAGATAAACAATCAGTTATTGTGGCGAATAATTTGGTAAAACTCGGCAGGTATGTTGGGGCCAAAACTCAGCGCATATTGATAACAAACATCTGTCCACTGATGGTTTTTGTAAAAAGCAAGAATAACTTGTTTTACCATTTGGTATTCAATATCGAGTTCATCTTTTAAGTCGTTTTCAAATTCATACCATTTTAATTTTTCATTGTTGCTTAATTTTTCATCGTATTTTTCAAATATATCATGTGTACGATTAATGTTTTTTTCATTCCAATCCATTGAAATAGTTAATGACTCCACAGGATGATTATGGTAATCGATTATGTCACCAAGGATACTTATATGGTATTTCAATTTTTCAATTTCTTTTGAAATTTCAGTTAAGTTCATGCTTTATCCTCCATTTTAGAATTTGTAGAATTCATCGCAGATATGACATCTTGAGTCTTTGTTTGTAGATCATGAACATATGCGAGTCTGGAGTGCCTGAATGCCAACCTGTTTCGTAAGAGTTAAGATTTATTTTGCTTCAACAAGAAGCAGGTGAGTATCAGCATCAGGATCTTTTGTATCAAGAGTTCCTAAAGCAATATCGGAAACTCTTTTGTCTTGTGCTCGCTTCAGAAAAGCATAGTCATGCTGGCTGTTATTAAAGGATACTCCCATCCATTTACCCGCAATAGTTAGAATTGAATCACTTTGTACATTTATATTCAGCTTTTGCCTTGGTAAATAATAAATATTATTTCGGTATTCTCTAATGCAAAAATGATTTTGCAAAACAAGGTATCGCTTACCTCATCCTTTCTGAACGCAACAGGAGACTATGTTGGGAAATTCCTCGTCGCCCTGCGGGCAGCCCGTTCACTGCGTTCACGGTCTGTCCAACTGGCTGCCGCCAGTTGTCGAACCCGGGTCCGGGCTTCTCATCCCCGCCAGGCTGTGCAATATGCGAAAAAAAAAGCCCGTACTTTCGTACGAGCTCTTCTTAAAATATGGCGGTGAGGCGGGGATTGACTCGCTTCGCTCGCCCTGCGGGCAGCCCGCTCACTGCGTTCACGGTCTGTCCAACTGGCTGCCGCCAGTTGTCGAACCCGGTCCGGGATTCTCATCCCCGCCAGGTTGTGCAATATGCGAAAAAAAAGCCCGTACTTTCGTACGAGCTCTTCTTTAAATATGGCGGTGAGGCGGGGATTGACTCGCTTCGCTCGCCCTGCTGGCAGCCCGTTCGCTGCGTTCGCGGTCTGTCCAACTAACAAAACCCAGTTGTGGCACCCGGTCCGGGATTCTCATCCCCG
>NZ_VATP01000015.1:0-93210 GCF_005781125.1 Escherichia sp. E2748 | reverse complement strand
AGTCCCGTCCGTTCCGCCACCCTAATTAGGGGCGTAGTTCAATTGGTAGAGCACCGGTCTCCAAAACCGGGTGTTGGGAGTTCGAGTCTCTCCGCCCCTGCCAGAAATCATCCTTAGCGAAAGCTAAGGATTTTTTTTATCTAAAACAACCCTCTCCGAAGTAAATCCTTCCACCGGCGTCCTTGCCAGCCATTCAGATTAATACACTTCATCTAGTACGTTAATTTTCAATAGATCTCGAATCAGCGCGTGTTTGTCGCTATTTTGCAGCCATATGGCATAGAGCGGCCGTGAAAGTGTTGTACTGTCGACAACAGTATGCAAACCGCCTTTTTTGCGCGCCCAACTTACCGGTAGCCAGGTGCAGCCATTAAGCATTTCAATCTGTTGTTGTGCCAGTTCAGCAGAACTGGTTGTCAGGATTGGAACTTCATCAGCACCGATCAAACCTGTCTCATGCTGTTGAAAATCCGGCCCCCATTCCAGACGCAGATAGTTAAGATCACCCTTTAACTTAGAGGGGGCGCTGGCATAGAGCGCTAAAGTGAAATGTCCCAACAACTGGCTACTAAATTCGTCCATTTTGGGCGCTTCAGTGGTAATAAGAAGATCAAGTTGACGTTCATGTAGCTGTTTTACCAGAGACTGTCGTTGAGCAATCCGCGCTTCAAATTGCAAGCCTGTGTGGGCATCCTGATTCTGATACAAGCGCCCCAGCCACTGATTAAGCATACACTCCCACAGCGAGGCGCTGGCACCGATAGAAAACTCATTATGTCGTGAGGTATGCGCCACCTCCTTGCGGGCGGCCTGCCAGGTGCTCATGAGCGTTTCTGCATAAGGCAGAAGCTTTTCTCCGGCAGCGGTTAAACGGATATTGTTTCTATGGCGGGTGAAAAGATTCACACCCAGTTGATTTTCCAGTTGTCTGATTCGAAAGCTCACGGCTGATTGGGTTAGATAGAGCGATTCAGCCGCTCGACCAAAGTGACGCGTTCGGCTAACTTCCAGGAAAGTTTTTAACAATTCCGTATCCACAGTGCTCTCCGCAAAATTATTTGTCGTTATGATTTAAATGTTTTGTTTTACACTCTGTCAAGCGTAACTAATACTCCGCGCCATAACTAGCTCGGTCAAAGAATTAGGAGCGTGCAGGATGGCGGAAAGCTTTACGACGACTAATCGATATTTCGACAATAAACATTATCCACGTGGATTCTCTCGTCATGGTGATTTCACCATCAAAGAGGCACAACTGCTTGAGCGTCATGGTTATGCCTTCAATGAGCTGGATCTCGGCAAGCGCGAGCCGGTTACCGAGGAAGAGAAACTCTTCGTAGCAGTATGCCGTGGCGAACGTGAGCCAGTGACAGAAGCAGAACGCGTGTGGTCCAAGTATATGACGCGTATTAAACGTCCAAAACGTTTTCATACCCTTTCCGGCGGTAAACCGCAGGTCGAAGGTGCTGAAGACTACACCGATTCCGACGATTAATAAAAAGGGCGAAATGCCCTTTTTTTATGTCAGCAGTTTTTGCAAATGGATGAGCAAGCGGTCAATCGCACGATAGCTAACCGCCTCCTGCAAATGCTGGCGTGTGATGATGTCAGACTGATCAATATCAGCAATGGTTCGTGCTACTTTCAGTAATCGCTGCCAGGCACGAATCGATAACCCCAGATGGATCAGCGTTTCTTCCAGCCACTGCGCATCTGCGCTCTCAAGCTTGCAGAATTGCCGTATTTCCGGGCTATCCAGCCAGGCATTCAGTTTATTCTGCCGCTTAAATTGGCGCTCTCTGGCGGCCATTACACGTTGTTTAACGGTGGCGCTGCTTTCTCCTGGCACTACCGCTTTACTCAAAATGCCGGGGGGCGGTAATGGGATCTCCAGTGAAAGGTCAAAGCGGTCAAGAAAGGGACCAGAGAGTCGGTTGAGATAACGTAATGTTTGTTCTGGTGTGCAGCGGTTATGGTTTCCCTGATAATGTCCGGTAGGGCTGGGGTTCATCGCCGCGACAAGCTGGAAACGGGCTGGATAGGTTATTTTTGCTCGAGTGCGTGAAAGATGGATCTGCCCGGATTCAATCGGCTCTCGCAAGGCATCCAGTGTACGCCGTTCAAATTCAGGTAGCTCATCAAGAAAAAGCACGCCGTTATGCGCCAGCGAAATTTCACCTGGCCCTGGAATTGCACCACCGCCCACCATCGCAGTTAACGACGCACTGTGATGCGGTGAGCGGAACGGGCGCTGCCGCCATTGTTTTTGCACTGACTCGGCATTCACCAGGCTTAATATTGCGGCACTCTCCAGAGCTTCTTCATTACTTAAATCTGGCAATAAGCCATTAATACGGCTGGCGAGCATTGTTTTACCTGTTCCTGGTGGTCCAATCAGTAAAAGGTTGTGGCCCCCTGCGGCGGTAATTTCCAGCCCTCGCTTTCCTTGCTCCTGACCGACAACATCACTGAGATCATGTTGTAATATCCGGGATACAACATCAGTTGGTGACGGGCGTTCGAGAGCATGCTTACCTTCGAGAAACGCACAGACAGCCTGCAGATGATCGGCTATCAGGCATCCTTCACCGTTAATTAGCCCCACTTCATCTTCGTTATCTTTCGCGACGATAATTTTTCTGCCTGACTTAATGGCTTCAGTTGCACTGGAGATTGCGCCAGGAACGCCGCGCAGAGCGCCTGTAAGCGCCAGTTCCCCGACTAATTCATATTCATGTAACTTATTGGCTGTAAGCTGTTCAGAGGCTGCCAGCAAAGCAATAGCAATAGGTAAATCATATCGCCCTCCTTCTTTCGGCAGGTCGGCTGGTGCAAGGTTAATGGTGATTTTTTTCGCCGGATATTCATATCCGCTATTGATAATGGCGCTGCGCACGCGATCGCGTGCTTCTTTTACCGTTGTTTCTGGTAAGCCCACCATCGTTAATCCTGGTAGACCTTTACTTATATGTACCTCAACAGTGATCGGGGGTGCGTTTACTCCCAGAGCTGCACGAGTATGAACAATTGACAGTGACATAAGCCCTCCTTGAGCCACTATTATGAGCATAAGAGATCGCTGCTGTAGTCTGCCAGATTGCGTTAATTAGCGGCTGATTCCCGTTTATTTATGCAACGTGAACTGAGTTGTATGAGTGATGGAATGACTCTCGCAAAATTGAGAAGTAAAAAACTTAGCCTCTGGGCGAGGGTAAGAAATATACGGGAATTGAATTTTTTTCACTCATCTTTTTTTATATAAAAAACAATGGTTTTTATCGAAATGATTGGGAATGCAACAAAATATGATTAAAAAATATCTTGTGCTATTCGCAAAATCTATGGTAACTCTTTAGGTATTCCTTCGAACAAGATGCAAGAAAAGACAAAATGACAGCCCTTCTACGAGTGATTAGCCTGGTCGTGATTAGCGTGGTGGTGATTATTATCCCACCGTGCGGGGCTGCACTTGGACGAGGAAAGGCTTAAAGATCAAGCCTTAACGAACTAAGACCCCCGCACCGAAAGGTCCGGGGGTTTTTTTTGACCTTAAAAACATAACCGAGGAGCAGACAATGAATAACAGTACAAAATTCTGTTTCTCAAGATTCAGGACGGGGAACTAACTATGAATGGCGCACAGTGGGTGGTACATGCGTTGCGGGCACAGGGTGTGAACACCGTTTTCGGTTATCCGGGTGGCGCAATTATGCCGGTTTACGATGCATTGTATGACGGCGGCGTGGAGCACTTGCTGTGCCGACATGAGCAGGGAGCGGCAATGGCGGCTATCGGCTATGCCCGTGCTACTGGCAAAACTGGCGTATGTATCGCCACGTCTGGTCCGGGCGCAACCAACCTGATAACCGGGCTTGCGGACGCGCTGTTAGATTCCATCCCTGTTGTTGCCATCACCGGTCAGGTGTCCGCTCCGTTTATCGGTACCGACGCATTTCAGGAAGTGGATGTCCTGGGATTGTCATTAGCCTGTACCAAACACAGCTTCCTGGTACAGTCGCTGGAAGAGTTGCCGCGCATCATGGCCGAAGCGTTTGAGGTTGCCAGCTCAGGTCGTCCTGGTCCAGTTCTGGTCGATATCCCAAAAGATATCCAGTTAGCCAGCGGCGATCTGGAACCGTGGTTCACCACCGTTGAAAACGAAGTGACTTTCCCACATGCCGAAGTCGAGCAAGCGCGCCAGATGCTGGCAAAAGCGCAAAAACCGATGCTGTACGTTGGCGGTGGCGTGGGCATGGCACAGGCGGTTCCTGCTTTGCGTGAATTTCTCGCTGCCACAAAAATGCCTGCCACCTGTACGCTGAAAGGGCTGGGCGCAGTTGAAGCGGATTATCCGTACTATCTGGGAATGCTGGGAATGCACGGCACCAAAGCGGCGAACTTCGCGGTGCAGGAATGTGATTTACTGATCGCCATAGGTGCACGTTTTGATGACCGGGTGACCGGCAAGCTGAACACCTTCGCACCGCACGCCAGTGTTATCCATATGGATATCGACCCGGCAGAAATGAACAAGCTGCGTCAGGTGCATGTGGCATTACAGGGTGATTTAAACACGCTGTTGCCTGCGTTACAGCACACGTTAAATATCAATGACTGGCAGCAATACTGCGCGCAGCTGCGTGATGAACATGCCTGGCGTTACGACCATCCCGGTGATGCTATCTACGCGCCGTTGTTGTTAAAACAACTGTCAGATCGTAAACCTGCGGATTGCGTCGTGACCACAGATGTGGGGCAGCACCAGATGTGGGCTGCGCAGCACATCGCCCATACTCGCCCGGAAAATTTCATCACCTCCAGCGGCTTAGGCACTATGGGATTCGGTTTACCGGCAGCGGTTGGCGCGCAAGTCGCACGACCGAACGATACCGTTGTCTGTATCTCCGGTGACGGCTCTTTCATGATGAATGTGCAAGAGCTGGGCACCGTAAAACGCAAGCAGTTACCGTTGAAAATCGTCTTACTCGATAACCAACGGTTAGGGATGGTTCGACAATGGCAGCAACTGTTTTTCCAGGAACGATACAGCGAAACCACCCTTACCGATAACCCCGATTTCCTCATGTTAGCCAGCGCCTTCGGCATCCCTGGCCAACACATCACCCGTAAAGACCAGGTTGAAGCGGCACTCGACACCATGCTGAACAGTGATGGGCCATACCTGCTTCATGTCTCAATCGACGAACTTGAGAACGTCTGGCCGCTGGTGCCGCCTGGTGCCAGTAATTCAGAAATGTTGGAGAAATTATCATGATGCAACATCAGGTCAATGTATCGGCTCGCTTCAATCCGGAAACCTTAGAACGTGTTTTACGCGTGGTGCGTCATCGTGGTTTCCACGTCTGCTCAATGAATATGGCCGCCGCCAGCGATGCACAAAATATAAATATCGAATTGACCGTTGCCAGCCCACGGTCGGTCGACTTACTGTTTAGTCAGTTAAATAAACTGGTGGACGTCGCACACGTTGCCATCTGCCAGAGCACAACCACATCACAACAAATCCGCGCCTGAGCGCAAAAGGAATATAAAAATGACCACGAAGAAAGCTGATTACATTTGGTTCAATGGGGAGATGGTTCGCTGGGAAGACGCGAAGGTGCATGTGATGTCGCACGCGCTGCACTATGGCACCTCGGTTTTTGAAGGCATCCGTTGCTACGACTCGCACAAAGGACCGGTTGTATTCCGCCATCGTGAGCATATGCAGCGTCTGCATGACTCCGCCAAAATCTATCGCTTCCCGGTTTCGCAGAGCATTGATGAGCTGATGGAAGCTTGTCGTGACGTGATCCGCAAAAACAATCTCACCAGCGCCTATATCCGTCCGCTGATCTTCGTCGGTGATGTTGGCATGGGCGTAAACCCGCCTGCGGGATACTCCACCGACGTGATTATCGCTGCTTTCCCGTGGGGAGCGTATCTGGGGGCAGAAGCGCTGGAGCAGGGGATCGATGCGATGGTTTCCTCCTGGAACCGCGCAGCACCAAACACCATCCCAACCGCGGCAAAAGCCGGTGGTAACTACCTCTCTTCCCTGCTGGTGGGTAGCGAAGCGCGCCGCCACGGTTATCAGGAAGGTATCGCGCTGGATGTGAACGGTTATATCTCTGAAGGCGCAGGCGAAAACCTGTTTGAAGTGAAAGACGGTGTGCTGTTCACCCCACCGTTTACCTCTTCCGCGCTGCCGGGTATCACCCGTGACGCCATCATCAAACTGGCGAAAGAGCTGGGAATTGAAGTGCGTGAGCAGGTGCTGTCGCGCGAATCACTGTACCTGGCGGATGAAGTGTTTATGTCCGGTACGGCGGCAGAAATCACGCCAGTGCGCAGCGTAGACGGGATTCAGGTAGGCGAAGGCCGTTGCGGCCCGGTTACCAAACGCATCCAGCAAGCCTTCTTCGGCCTCTTCACTGGCGAAACCGAAGATAAATGGGGCTGGTTAGATCAAGTTAATCAATAAATACAAAAAATGGGACGGCACGCACCGTCCCATTTACGAGACAGACACTGGGAGTAAATAAAGTATGCCTAAGTACCGTTCCGCCACCACCACTCATGGTCGTAATATGGCGGGTGCTCGTGCGCTGTGGCGCGCCACCGGAATGACCGACGCCGATTTCGGTAAGCCGATTATCGCGGTTGTGAACTCGTTCACCCAATTTGTACCGGGTCACGTCCATCTGCGCGATCTCGGTAAACTGGTCGCCGAACAAATTGAAGCGGCTGGCGGTGTTGCCAAAGAGTTCAACACCATTGCGGTGGATGATGGGATTGCCATGGGCCACGGGGGGATGCTTTATTCACTGCCATCTCGCGAACTGATCGCTGATTCCGTTGAGTATATGGTCAACGCCCATTGCGCCGACGCCATGGTCTGCATCTCTAACTGCGACAAAATCACCCCGGGGATGCTGATGGCTTCCCTGCGCCTGAATATTCCGGTGATCTTCGTTTCCGGCGGCCCGATGGAGGCCGGGAAAACCAAACTGTCCGATCAGATCATCAAGCTCGATCTGGTTGATGCGATGATCCAGGGCGCAGACCCGAAAGTCTCTGACTCCCAGAGCGATCAGGTTGAACGTTCCGCCTGCCCAACCTGCGGTTCCTGCTCCGGGATGTTTACCGCTAACTCGATGAACTGCCTGACCGAAGCGCTGGGCCTGTCGCAGCCGGGTAATGGCTCGCTGCTGGCGACCCACGCCGACCGTAAGCAGCTGTTCCTCAATGCCGGTAAACGCATTGTTGAATTGACCAAACGTTACTACGAGCAAAACGACGAAAGTGCACTGCCGCGTAATATCGCCAGTAAGGCGGCGTTTGAAAACGCCATGACGCTGGATATCGCAATGGGCGGTTCTACCAACACGGTACTTCACCTGCTGGCGGCGGCGCAGGAAGCGGAAATCGACTTCACCATGAGTGATATCGATAAACTTTCCCGAAAGGTTCCGCAGCTGTGTAAAGTTGCGCCGAGCACCCAGAAATACCATATGGAAGATGTTCATCGTGCTGGTGGTGTTATCGGTATTCTCGGCGAACTGGATCGCGCGGGGTTACTGAACCGTGATGTGAAAAACGTACTTGGCCTGACGTTGCCGCAAACGCTGGAACAATACGACGTTATGCTGACCCAGGATGATGCGGTGAAAAATATGTTCCGTGCAGGCCCGGCGGGCATTCGTACCACCCAGGCGTTCTCGCAGGATTGCCGTTGGGATTCTCTCGATGACGACCGCGCCAATGGCTGCATCCGCTCGCTGGAGCACGCGTACAGCAAAGACGGCGGCCTGGCGGTACTCTATGGTAACTTTGCGGAAAACGGCTGCATCGTGAAAACCGCAGGTGTGGATGACAGCATCCTCAAATTCACCGGCCCGGCGAAAGTATACGAAAGCCAGGACGATGCGGTAGAAGCAATTCTCGGCGGTAAAGTCGTCGCGGGTGATGTTGTTGTGATCCGTTACGAAGGCCCGAAAGGCGGCCCTGGGATGCAGGAAATGCTCTATCCGACCACCTTCCTGAAATCGATGGGCCTTGGCAAAGCCTGTGCGTTGATCACCGATGGTCGTTTCTCTGGCGGCACTTCCGGTCTTTCCATCGGCCACGTTTCACCGGAAGCGGCAAGCGGCGGCAATATCGCGATCATTGAAGATGGCGACCTGATCGAAATCGACATTCCGAATCGCGGCATTCAGTTGCAACTGAGCGACCAGGAAATTGCCGCGCGTCGTGAAGCGCAGGAAGCCCGTGGTGACCAGGCCTGGACGCCGAAAAACCGTGAACGCCAGGTTTCCTTTGCCCTGCGTGCCTACGCCAGCCTGGCGACCAGCGCCGACAAAGGCGCGGTGCGCGATAAATCGAAACTGGGGGGTTAATGATGGCTGACTCGCAACCCCTGTCCGGCGCCCCGGAAGGTGCCGAATATTTAAGAGCGGTGCTACGCGCACCGGTCTATGAAGCGGCACAGGTCACGCCGCTACAGAAAATGGAAAAGCTGTCGTCGCGTCTTGATAACGTGATTCTGGTGAAGCGCGAAGACCGCCAGCCAGTGCACAGCTTTAAGCTGCGCGGCGCATACGCCATGATGGCGGGCCTGACGGAAGAACAAAAAGCGCACGGCGTGATCACCGCCTCGGCGGGTAACCACGCGCAGGGCGTCGCGTTTTCCTCCGCACGGTTAGGCGTGAAGGCGCTGATCGTCATGCCAACCGCCACCGCTGACATCAAAGTTGATGCGGTGCGCGGCTTCGGTGGCGAAGTGCTGCTTCACGGCGCAAACTTCGATGAAGCGAAAGCCAAAGCAATTGAACTGTCGCAGCAGCAGGGCTTCACCTGGGTACCGCCGTTCGATCATCCGATGGTGATCGCCGGGCAAGGCACGCTGGCGCTGGAACTGCTCCAGCAGGATGCCCATCTTGATCGCGTATTTGTACCGGTCGGCGGCGGCGGCCTGGCGGCGGGTGTGGCAGTGCTGATCAAACAGCTGATGCCGCAAATCAAAGTGATCGCCGTAGAAGCGGAAGACTCCGCCTGCCTGAAAGCGGCGCTGGATGCAGGTCATCCCGTTGATTTGCCGCGCGTAGGGCTATTTGCTGAAGGCGTTGCGGTAAAACGCATCGGCGACGAAACCTTCCGTTTATGCCAGGAGTATCTCGACGACATCATCACCGTCGACAGCGATGCTATCTGTGCGGCGATGAAAGACCTGTTCGAAGATGTGCGCGCGGTGGCGGAGCCGTCTGGCGCGCTGGCGCTGGCGGGGATGAAAAAATATATCGCCCAGCACAACATTCGCGGAGAAAGACTGGCGCATGTACTTTCGGGGGCAAACGTCAATTTCCACGGCCTACGCTACGTCTCGGAACGCTGCGAATTGGGTGAACAGCGTGAAGCGTTGCTGGCGGTGACTATCCCGGAAGAAAAAGGCAGTTTCCTCAAATTCTGCCAGCTGCTTGGCGGGCGCTCGGTCACCGAGTTCAACTACCGTTTTGCTGATGCCAAAAACGCCTGCATCTTTGTCGGCGTGCGCTTAAGCCGCGGCCTCGAAGAGCGCAAAGAAATTTTGCAGATGCTCAACGATGGCGGCTACAGCGTGGTTGATCTCTCCGACGACGAAATGGCGAAGCTTCACGTGCGCTATATGGTTGGCGGACGTCCATCGCATCCGTTGCAGGAACGCCTCTACAGCTTCGAATTCCCGGAATCGCCTGGCGCGCTGTTGCGCTTTCTCAACACGCTGGGTACGCACTGGAACATTTCGTTGTTCCATTATCGCAGTCATGGTACTGACTACGGACGCGTGCTGGCGGCGTTTGAGCTTGGCGACCATGAACCGGATTTTGAAACCCGGCTGAATGAACTGGGCTACGATTGCCACGACGAAACCAATAACCCGGCGTTTAGATTCTTTTTGGCGGGTTAACTCAGCTTTTCGGTTTTCAGGCCCACAAAGTAAAGTGGGCCTAATATCCAGATATGATCTTCCCTCAGTTATTGGGCTTTTCTGCCAGTCCGAAGCATCCACTCATTCAATTTTGCGAGACGTTTTCCAGAAGGCGCTCAACCTGCTTGTGGTGAAACTCGGCTCACAATATCGTTAGCACCGCCATTTTGGTTATTTTTGCACCGCTATCACTTGCACCAGTCAAAAGCAATGTATAAAATTTTATACACAAGGATATTATGTTACTCACCCTAGCTCTCTCCAATGAAAAAGAAATTCGATGGGTGGGATCTTCTCTGGAGGATCTCCTGGCTTTTCCCATAACGGTACGTAAAGCCGTCGGTTATCAGCTTCACAAAATTCAGTATGGAATTGAACCCGATGACTGGAAACCGTTTTCAGAAATTGGGGCTGGGGTAAATGAAATTCGTATTCGTGACAACAATGGCATCTATCGCGTTATGTATGTTGCGAAGTTCGTAGAAGCGCTCTACGTTTTGCATAGTTTCCAGAAACAGACGCAACAAACCAGTCAGCACGATAAAAACATCGCCAGAACGCGTTATAACCGGGTGGTGCAACAACGGAGAAACAGCCTGTGATTGCCAAAACTGATAGTGATATTCGCCATGTGACGCCATCTGGCGGTAATGTTTTTGCTGATTTGGGGTTTGATAAGCAGGAAGCTGAAAAGCTTTACGCTGATTCCCTGAGTGAAATTGAAAACACGTTAGTCATCAAAGAACAGCTCATGGAAGAAATTACCCTCTGGATTAAGCAAAACCAGATGAAGCAGGCCGAGGTGGCAACCGTTTTACATATATCACGGCCGCGCGTCTCTGATGTCGTCAACAAGAAATGCAGCAAATTCACCATCGATGCTTTGGTGAATATGCTAAGTCGTATTGGGAAGCCCGTTCGGGTAATGGTGGGGCCGTAAAACTAATTCGGCAAAATCTTCCAGAACGCCTCAATCAGCGGCTCATGCAGCCGCTTTTTTTGTGCACAAACGCCCAGCTCAAACGGCGTTTTCTCATCGCTGCGCTCTAAAATCATCACGCGGTTACGCACCGGTTCCGGGCTGTTTTCCAGCACCACTTCCGGCAACAAAGCCACGCCGCAGCCGAGCGCCACCATCGATACCATCGCTTCATGTCCGCCAACCGTGGCGTAAATCATCGGGTTGCTGATTTTATTGCGTCGAAACCACAGTTCAATGCGGCGGCGTACCGGTCCCTGATCGGCCATGATAAACGGCACTGTAGACCAGTCCGGCTTCTCTACCGAAACCTGATTACGCACCGGGCACGGTAGGGCAGGCGCGATCAGCACCACCGTCAGATTCTCCAGCATCGAAAACGCCACTGCGCCGGGTAACGTCTCCGGTTTCCCGGCAATTGCCAGATCCGCTTCGCCAGTGACCACCTTTTCCATCGCATCTGCCGCATCACCAGTAGTGAGTTTAATCTCCACTGACGGATGTTCCGCGCGGAAGCGGTCGAGAATCGGTGGAAGATGGCTGTAAGCGGCGGTCACCGAGCAGAAGATATGTAATTCTCCTGAGAGCGACGGCCCTTGCTGATCGATGGTGTGGCGCAGTTGCTGATACTGCAACAGCGTTTGCTGGGCGAAAACACGCAGCTCTTCCCCCGCTTCCGTCAGCGTTACCGTGCGGTTATCGCGCACAAACAGCGGCTGACCAAGATCTTCTTCCAGGCGCTGAATCTGCCGTGAGAGCGTGGATGGGCTTACGTGCATCGCCCGCGCGCTGCGGCCAAAATGGCGGCTTTCCGCCAGATGCAGGAAGGTTTTCAGATCGCGTAAATCCAATGGCGCAGCCCTCAATCTTGACGTTGCAGAAATTGCAATGTGACGTTGTGAATATATCAATTTCCGCAATAAATTTCCTGTCATATAGTGAATTCAATCTCGCAAACGCGAACTGAACAATAAGAAGCACAACATCACGAGGAATCACCATGGCTAACTACTTCAATACACTGAATCTGCGCCAGCAGCTGGCTCAGCTGGGCAAATGTCGCTTTATGGGTCGCGACGAATTCGCTGATGGCGCGAGCTACCTTCAGGGTAAAAAAGTAGTCATCGTCGGCTGTGGCGCACAGGGTCTGAACCAGGGCCTGAACATGCGTGATTCTGGTCTCGATATCTCCTACGCTCTACGTAAAGAAGCGATTGCCGAGAAGCGTGCATCCTGGCGTAAAGCGACCGAAAACGGTTTTAAAGTGGGTACTTACGAAGAACTGATCCCGCAGGCGGATCTGGTGGTCAACCTGACGCCGGACAAGCAGCACTCTGATGTAGTGCGCACCGTACAGCCACTGATGAAAGACGGCGCGGCGCTGGGTTACTCGCACGGTTTCAACATCGTCGAAGTGGGCGAGCAGATCCGTAAAGACATCACCGTAGTAATGGTTGCGCCGAAATGCCCTGGCACCGAAGTACGTGAAGAGTACAAACGTGGATTCGGCGTACCGACGCTGATTGCCGTTCATCCGGAAAACGATCCGAAAGGCGAAGGTATGGCGATTGCCAAAGCGTGGGCGGCAGCAACCGGTGGTCACCGTGCGGGCGTGCTGGAATCCTCTTTCGTTGCGGAAGTGAAATCTGACCTGATGGGCGAGCAAACTATTCTGTGCGGTATGTTACAGGCTGGCTCTCTGCTGTGCTTCGACAAGCTGGTGGAAGAAGGCACCGATCCGGCATACGCAGAAAAACTGATTCAGTTCGGCTGGGAAACCATCACCGAAGCACTGAAACAGGGCGGCATCACCCTGATGATGGACCGTCTCTCTAACCCAGCGAAACTGCGAGCTTACGCGCTCTCTGAGCAACTGAAAGAGATCATGGCACCGCTGTTCCAGAAACATATGGACGACATCATCTCCGGCGAATTCTCCTCCGGCATGATGGCTGACTGGGCCAACGACGATAAAAAACTGCTGACCTGGCGTGAAGAGACCGGCAAAACCGCGTTCGAAACCGCGCCGCAGTATGAAGGCAAAATCGGCGAGCAGGAGTATTTCGATAAAGGCGTATTGATGATCGCAATGGTGAAAGCGGGCGTTGAGCTGGCGTTCGAAACGATGGTTGATTCCGGCATCATTGAAGAGTCTGCCTACTATGAATCACTGCACGAACTGCCGTTGATTGCCAACACCATCGCCCGTAAGCGTCTGTACGAAATGAACGTGGTTATCTCTGATACCGCCGAGTACGGTAACTATCTGTTCTCTTACGCTTGTGTGCCGCTGCTGAAACCGTTTATGGCAGAGCTGCAACCGGGCGACCTGGGTAAAGCTATTCCGGAAGGTGCGGTAGATAACGCGCAGCTGCGTGATGTGAATGAAGCGATTCGCAGCCATGCGATTGAGCAGGTAGGTAAGAAACTGCGCGGCTATATGACGGATATGAAACGTATTGCTGTTGCGGGTTAATAGCGATTCAGAGTTCAAGGCCTTCTCCTGGAGAAGGCCTTGCTGTTAGTTGCGGTATAACACCTTAATGATGTGGTAACCGAACTGGGTGTGCAGCGGGCCGGTTGGCTCCAGTACAGGACAAGAGAAAACCACTTTATCGAACGCCGGAACCATCTGACCCTGGCGGAATTCACCTAAATCACCGCCGCGTTTGCCTGACGGGCAAATGGAGTGTTTCTTCGCCAGCTTGCCGAAATCGGCACCGTTCTTGATCTGCTCGAGAAGATCCAGAGCCAGTTTCTCTTCTTTTACAAGGATATGCAGTGCTGCTGCTGTTTTTGCCATGATCGTGCCTTGAGTGGTAAGGATGAGGCTGGCTATACTACCACGCTGTTATTTTCCCCTCCCGACTTTCATTGAGCGATTTTCCTATGCGTCTAAACCCCGGCCAACAACAAGCTGTCGAATTCGTTACCGGCCCCTGCCTGGTGCTGGCGGGCGCGGGTTCCGGTAAAACTCGTGTTATCACCAATAAAATCGCCCATCTGATCCGCGGTTGCGGTTATCAGGCGCGACATATCGCGGCGGTGACCTTTACCAATAAGGCGGCGCGCGAGATGAAAGAGCGTGTCGGGCAGACGCTGGGGCGTAAAGAGGCGCGCGGGCTGATGATCTCCACCTTCCACACGCTGGGGCTGGATATCATCAAACGCGAGTATGCAGCATTGGGGATGAAGGCAAACTTCTCGTTGTTTGACGATACCGATCAGCTTGCTTTGCTTAAAGAGTTGACCGAAGGGCTGATCGAAGATGACAAAGTTCTCTTGCAACAGCTAATTTCGACCATCTCCAATTGGAAAAACGATCTAAAAACACCGGCGCAGGCGGCGGCAGAGGCAAAGGGCGAGCGGGATCGAATTTTTGCCCATTGTTATGGACTGTATGATGCGCACCTGAAAGCGTGCAATGTTCTCGACTTCGACGATCTGATTTTATTGCCAACGTTACTTCTGCAACGCAATGAAGAAGTCCGCGAGCGCTGGCAGAACAAAATTCGCTACCTGCTGGTGGATGAATATCAGGACACCAACACCAGCCAGTATGAACTGGTGAAACTGCTGGTGGGCAGCCGCGCGCGCTTTACCGTGGTGGGTGATGATGACCAGTCGATCTACTCCTGGCGCGGCGCACGTCCGCAAAACCTGGTGCTGCTGAGTCAGGATTTCCCGGCGTTGAAGGTGATTAAGCTCGAGCAGAATTACCGCTCTTCCGGACGTATTCTGAAAGCGGCGAACATCCTGATCGCCAATAACCCGCACGTCTTTGAAAAGCGTCTGTTCTCCGAACTGGGCTACGGCGCGGAGCTAAAAGTTTTAAGCGCGAATAACGAGGAACATGAAGCCGAGCGCGTCACCGGTGAACTGATTGCGCATCACTTCGTCAATAAAACGCAGTACAAAGATTACGCCATCCTTTATCGCGGTAACCATCAGTCGCGGGTGTTTGAAAAATTCCTGATGCAAAACCGCATCCCGTACAAAATATCCGGTGGTACGTCGTTTTTCTCTCGTCCTGAAATCAAGGATTTGCTGGCTTATCTGCGCGTGCTGACTAACCCGGACGATGACAGCGCATTTCTGCGTATCGTTAACACGCCGAAGCGAGAGATTGGCCCGGCTACGCTGAAAAAGCTGGGTGAGTGGGCGATGACGCGCAATAAAAGCATGTTTACCGCCAGCTTTGATATGGGCCTGAGTCAGACGCTTAGCGGACGTGGTTATGAAGCATTGACCCGCTTCACTCACTGGTTGGCAGAAATCCAGCGTCTGGCGGAGCGGGAGCCGATTGCCGCGGTGCGTGATCTGATCCACGGCATGGATTATGAATCCTGGCTGTATGAAACATCGCCCAGTCCGAAAGCTGCCGAAATGCGAATGAAGAACGTTAACCAGTTATTTAGCTGGATGACGGAGATGCTGGAAGGCAGTGAACTGGATGAGCCGATGACGTTAACCCAGGTGGTGACGCGCTTTACTCTTCGCGACATGATGGAGCGGGGGGAAAGCGAGGAAGAACTGGATCAGGTGCAACTGATGACTCTGCACGCGTCGAAAGGGCTGGAGTTTCCCTATGTCTACATGGTCGGTATGGAAGAAGGTTTTTTGCCGCACCAGAGCAGCATCGATGAAGATAATATCGATGAGGAGCGGCGACTGGCTTATGTCGGCATCACCCGCGCCCAGAAGGAATTGACCTTTACACTGTGTAAAGAACGCCGTCAGTACGGCGAACTGGTACGCCCGGAGCCGAGCCGCTTCCTGCTGGAGCTGCCGCAGGATGATCTGGTTTGGGAACAGGAGCGCAAAGTGGTCAGTGCCGAAGAACGGATGCAGAAAGGGCAAAGCCATCTGGCGAATCTGAAAGCGATGATGGCGGCAAAACGAGGGAAATAATCACTCCCTGGGGAAGCCGGAAAAGATGCGTCAGCATCGCATCCAGCACCTTGCACGTTAATGCACTTCCAGCGGCCAGTGGACATAGCTCTGCCACTGGCTTTCTTGATCGATAACCTCTGTACCCAGCGGATGCTGGGCCAGCCAACCTTGTGGCAGCGTTAAGGTCAACTGCTCATGATCGGCCTGTAATTTAATATCTGGTACTAAATCATCACGACGACGGCTGGCAAAAATGATGGCGAGGCGCAGTAAACGACAGAGTTGTTCTGCGACGCGCGGCGGTACGGCATTTTGCTGATGCAGCGATGAGAGATCGACCGGATTCGTCTGGTTGAGTAATAACGTCGCCAGCAGCTTTTTCTGCGCGGGGGTAAAACCGGGAAGATCCAGGTTACGCACCAGATAAGCGGCATGTTGCGGCGCTTGTTTGAAATCAACGCTAAGGCCAATTTCATGAAGCTGACAGGCGCTGATCAGTAAATCGCGGCTAATCGCTTCAAGATGCCAGGTATTTTCGACCTGATCGAACAAGTTAGCGGCAAGTTTAGCCACACGCTGTGCTTGATCGGTATCAATCATAAAGCGACGTTGAATATTACGCAGTGTTCGGCTGCGAATATCCTGCTCGACCGCCAGATGTAACATGCCGTAAACCAGGCCTTCACGCAGTGCGCCGCCGGCCAGCGTCATACACTGGATATTCAGCTCGGTAAAAATGGCTATCAGGATCGCCAGACCACTTGGGAATACTAACGCGCGTTCCAGCGTCAACCCTTCGATTTCCAACTCTTCCAGCCTGCCACAGTGAATAGCGCGCTGTTTCAGTTGCTGCAATTTCGCCAGAGTAATGCGTTCATCCATACCCTGCGCCATCATGATTTCCTGCAAAGCCTGCACGGTGCCGGAAGCACCAACGCACACCTTCCAGCCGTGATAGCGCAATTCATCGGCAACTGGACGTAGCACTTCGCGCGCGGCTTGTTCGGCTGCGACAAAGTTTTCTTGCCCCAGATTACGATCGGCAAAATAGCGCTCAAGCCAGGTAACGCAGCCCATAGACAGGCTGAACAAGGATGTCGTTTGTGCGCCGGTGCCGGTTACCAGTTCAGTACTGGCGCCGCCGATATCTACCACCAGGCGCTGATCGGCACCGCCAGTGGTGTGAGCAACGCCCTGATAAATCAGGCGTGCTTCCTCTTCACCGCTAATGACCTGTACCGGACAGCCAAGGATTTCCTGCGCTTTAGCGATGAAATCACCAGCATTAACGGCAAGACGTAACGTCGCCGTGGCGACAACGCGAATTTGCGAGGGAGGGATATCTTGCAAACGTTCAGCAAACAGACGCAGGCATTGCCAGCCGCGCTCCATTGCTTCATTAGACAGGGCATTTTCGCTGTTCAGGCCAGCAGCCAGACGCACTTTGCGTTTAATTCGCGTCAGCGTCTGGATACTGCCAGCCACCTCGCGCACAACCAGCATATGAAAACTATTCGAACCGAGATCAATAGCGGCATAAAGCGACGAGGTGGAACCCATACTCTTCATCCTTCAATCTGTCTCTGCGTTGGCTGCGTTCTTTCACCCAAATCACTTACTACAATAAGCTCGTCGGGATTCATTCTCTTGCCATCTTGATACAGTTTGAATGATTTTGAGTATGACATTTTTTATTTAACCTGAACGACGACGATTACGCGGAGCGCCAGTACGACGCGGACCATTGCCTGTACGCGGGCGCGTGAGGCGCAGCGGTTTTGGCAGATCGGTCATCAATGCGTCCGGATTGTATTTGCTTACCGGAATTGAGTGACCAATATAGGTCTCAATAGCAGGCAAATTCAATGCATACTCTTCACATGCCAGGCTGATGGAATGACCACTTGCGCCAGCGCGACCTGTACGACCAATACGGTGAACGTAATCTTCACAGTCATCGGGTAAATCGTAGTTAAAGACGTGCGTCACAGCCGGGATATGCAGGCCACGCGCGGCAACATCGGTGGCAACCAGAATATCCAAATCACCACGGGTAAATTCATCAAGAATACGCAGACGTTTTTTCTGCGCTACATCACCCGTTAACAGGCCAACACGATGACCATCTGCCGCCAGGTGACCCCAGATCTCTTCACAACGATGTTTGGTGTTGGCGAAAATAATCGCTCTGTCTGGCCACTCTTCTTCGATCAGCGTTTGCAATAAACGCATCTTTTCTTCGTTAGAAGGGTAGAAAAGTTCTTCTTTAATGCGGTGGCCCGTTTTCTGTTCCGGTTCCACTTCAATATATTCGGCATTGTTCATCTGCTCGAACGCCAGTTCACGTACCCGGTACGAAAGCGTGGCGGAGAACAGCATGTTGAGACGCTGGTTTGCAGGCGGCATACGGCGGAACAGCCAGCGGATATCTTTAATAAAGCCCAGATCGTACATACGATCGGCTTCGTCCAGCACCACTACCTGAATGGCGCCGAGGTTGATGTGGTTCTGTTTGGCGTAGTCGATCAAACGACCCGTAGTGCCAATCAAAATGTCAACGCCGCTTTCCAGCACTTTCAGCTGTTTGTCGTAGCCGTCGCCACCGTAAGCCAGACCCAATTTCAGGCCAGTAGCTTGCGCCAGTGGCTCCGCATCGGCGTGGATCTGCACGGCAAGTTCACGCGTCGGTGCCATAATTAAGGCACGCGGTTGATTCACCTTGCGATCGGCAATCGCAGGATGAGAGAGAAGATAATGAAACGTTGACGTAAGAAACGCCATCGTTTTTCCGGTACCGGTTTGCGCCTGCCCGGCTACGTCACGACCCACCAGCGTTAGCGGAAGGGCCAGTGCCTGAATGGGCGTACAGTTATGAAACCCTTTTTTTTCAAGGGCTTCTACAACTTTCGGATGCAGGGCGAAGTCGGAAAACTTCTGTTCTGTTAAATGTGTTTTGCTCATAGTGTGGTAGAATATCAGCTTACTATTGCTTTACGAAAGCGTATCCGGTGAAATAAAGTCAACCTTTAGTTGGTTAATGTTACACCAACAACGAAACCAACACGCCAGGCTTATTCCTGTGGAGTTATATATGAGCGATAAAATTATTCACCTGACTGACGACAGTTTTGACACGGATGTACTCAAAGCGGACGGGGCGATCCTCGTTGATTTCTGGGCAGAGTGGTGCGGTCCGTGCAAAATGATCGCCCCGATTCTGGATGAAATCGCTGACGAATATCAGGGCAAACTGACCGTTGCAAAACTGAACATCGATCAAAACCCTGGCACTGCGCCGAAATATGGCATCCGTGGTATCCCGACTCTGCTGCTGTTCAAAAACGGCGAATTGGCCGCAACCAAAGTGGGCGCACTGTCTAAAGGTCAGTTGAAAGAGTTCCTCGACGCTAACCTGGCGTAAGGGAATTTCATGTTCGGGTGCCCCGTCGCTAAAAACTGGACGCCCGGCGTGAGTCATGCTAACTTAATGTTGACTTCGTATTAAACATACCTTATTAAGTTTGAATCTTGTAATATCCAACGCTTCCTGTTTTTCTTAAATGCGAAGTGAACAGATTTCTGGCTCGTCACTCAATCCGTCTTGTCGTTTCAGTTCTGCGTACTCTCCTGTGACCAGACAGCGAAAAGACATGAGTTGATGACCGTAAACAGGCATGGATGATCCTGCCATACCATTCACAACATTAAGTTCGAGATTTACCCCAAGTTTAAGAACTCACACCACTATGAATCTTACCGAATTAAAGAATACGCCGGTTTCTGAGCTGATCACTCTCGGCGAAAATATGGGGCTGGAAAACCTGGCTCGTATGCGTAAGCAGGACATTATTTTTGCCATCCTGAAGCAGCACGCAAAGAGTGGCGAAGATATCTTTGGTGATGGCGTACTGGAGATATTGCAGGATGGATTTGGTTTCCTCCGTTCCGCAGACAGCTCCTACCTCGCCGGCCCTGATGACATCTACGTTTCTCCTAGCCAAATCCGCCGTTTCAACCTCCGCACTGGTGATACCATCTCTGGTAAGATTCGCCCGCCGAAAGAAGGTGAACGCTATTTTGCGCTGCTGAAGGTTAACGAAGTTAACTTCGACAAACCAGAAAACGCCCGTAACAAAATCCTCTTTGAGAACTTAACGCCGCTGCACGCAAACTCTCGTCTGCGTATGGAGCGTGGTAACGGTTCTACCGAAGATTTAACCGCACGCGTACTGGATCTGGCATCGCCTATCGGTCGTGGGCAACGTGGTCTGATTGTGGCACCGCCAAAAGCGGGTAAAACCATGCTGCTGCAGAACATTGCTCAGAGCATCGCTTACAACCATCCAGACTGCGTACTGATGGTTCTGCTGATTGACGAACGTCCGGAAGAAGTGACCGAGATGCAGCGTCTGGTTAAAGGTGAAGTTGTTGCTTCTACCTTCGATGAACCAGCATCTCGCCACGTTCAGGTTGCGGAAATGGTGATCGAGAAGGCAAAACGCCTGGTTGAGCATAAGAAAGACGTTATTATTCTGCTCGACTCCATCACTCGTCTGGCTCGTGCCTACAACACCGTCGTACCGGCATCCGGTAAAGTGTTGACCGGTGGTGTGGACGCCAACGCCCTGCATCGTCCGAAACGCTTCTTCGGCGCAGCACGTAATGTGGAAGAGGGCGGCAGCCTGACCATCATTGCAACGGCGCTAATCGATACCGGCTCCAAAATGGACGAAGTTATCTACGAAGAGTTTAAAGGTACAGGTAACATGGAACTGCACCTCTCTCGTAAAATCGCTGAAAAACGCGTCTTCCCGGCAATCGACTACAACCGTTCTGGTACTCGTAAAGAAGAGTTGCTTACCACTCAGGAAGAGCTGCAGAAAATGTGGATCCTGCGCAAAATCATTCACCCGATGGGCGAAATCGACGCAATGGAATTCCTCATTAATAAACTTGCGATGACCAAGACCAATGATGATTTCTTCGAGATGATGAAACGCTCATAAGTTAGTGTTACAGCAAAACGCCACGTGTTTACGTGGCGTTTTGCTTTTATATCTGTAATCTTAGCGGTATACCTGTGATGGTGTGAAAATTCCTGGTTTTTGCGGGTGTTTTATGCGGTTTACATATCAATTGGTTGATTTTTGCTCATTTCTGAGAGATTCAGAAAGTAGTTTCCCTTCTGAATAAAGGTCTTCGTGGGTATACTTCAGCTAATAATTTTCTCTGAGAGCATGCATTGTGAATTTACTGACAGTGAGTACTGATCTCATCAGTATTTTTTTATTCACGACACTGTTTCTGTTTTTTGCCCGCAAGGTGGCAAAAAAAGTCGGTTTAGTGGATAAACCTAACTTCCGCAAACGTCACCAGGGATTGATACCGCTCGTTGGGGGTATTTCGGTTTATGCAGGGATTTGCTTCACATTCGGAATTGTCGATTACTATATTCCACATGCAGCTCTCTATCTCGTTTGTGCCGGTGTGCTTGTGTTCATTGGCGCGCTGGATGATCGTTTTGATATCAGCGTAAAAATCCGTGCCACCATACAGGCAGCTGTTGGCATTGTTATGATGGTGTTCGGCAAACTTTATCTCAGTAGTTTGGGTTATATCTTTGGCTCCTGGGAGATGGTGCTTGGACCGTTTGGTTACTTCCTGACGCTGTTTGCTGTCTGGGCGGCGATTAATGCCTTCAACATGGTCGATGGTATTGATGGCTTGCTGGGCGGGTTATCCTGTGTCTCGTTTGCGGCAATCGGTATGATTTTGTGGTTCGACGGGCAAACCAGCCTCGCTATCTGGTGCTTTGCCATGATCGCCGCCATCCTGCCTTATATCATGCTCAACCTTGGTATTCTGGGGCGTCGCTACAAAGTCTTTATGGGCGATGCGGGGAGTACGCTGATTGGTTTTACTGTTATCTGGATCCTGTTGGAAACTACCCAGGGTGCCACACATCCAATCAGCCCGGTTACCGCCTTATGGATCATTGCTATCCCGCTGATGGACATGGTGGCGATTATGTATCGTCGTTTGCGTAAAGGCATGAGTCCATTCTCACCTGACCGTCAGCATATTCACCATTTGATCATGCGTGCCGGGTTTACTTCCCGCCAGGCATTTGTGCTGATTACCCTTGCTGCAGCGCTACTCGCTTCTATTGGCGTACTGGCAGAATATTCTCATTTTGTCCCGGAATGGGTCATGCTGGTGCTCTTTTTGCTAGCATTCTTCCTCTATGGATATTGCATTAAGCGTGCCTGGAAAGTTGCTCGCTTTATTAAGCGCGTAAAACGCAGACTGCGTAGAAATCGTGGTGGCAGCCCCAATTTAACCAAATAAATGAGGATGTGATGACACAACCAATGCCTGGGAAACCGGCCGAAGACGCTGAAAATGAACTGGATATTCGTGGGTTGTTTCGTACCTTGTGGGCTGGGAAGCTGTGGATTATTGGCATGGGGCTGGCGTTTGCCTTAATCGCGTTAGCGTATACTTTTTTTGCGCGTCAGGAGTGGAGTGCGACGGCGATTACCGATCGTCCAACCGTGAATATGCTGGGCGGCTACTACTCGCAGCAGCAATTTTTGCGTAACCTGGATGTTCGTTCAAATATGGCCCCTGCCGACCAACCATCGGTTATGGATGAAGCCTATAAAGAGTTTGTTATGCAACTGGCATCGTGGGATACCCGCCGCGATTTCTGGTTGCAGACTGACTATTACAAACAGCGGATGGTCGGTAACAGTAAAGCCGATGCGGCTCTGCTGGATGAAATGATCAACAACATCCTGTTTATTCCTGGTGATTTCGCCCGCTCGGTCAATGACAGCGTTAAACTGGTTGCCGAAACCGCCCCCGATGCTAATAACCTGCTTCGTCAATATGTTGCTTTTGCCAGCCAGCGTGCAGCCAGTCATCTGAATGATGAGCTGAAAGGCGCATGGGCGGCGCGCACTATTCAGATGAAAGCTCAGGTGAAGCGTCAGGAAGAAGTGGCTAAGTCCATCTACGACCGCCGGATGAACAGTATTGAACAGGCACTTAAAATCGCCGAGCAACACAATATTTCTCGCAGTGCGACAGACGTGCCAGCCGAGGAATTACCTGATTCAGAAATGTTCCTGTTGGGGCGTCCGATGCTCCAGGCGCGACTGGAAAATTTACAGGCTGTCGGCCCAGCCTTTGATCTCGACTATGATCAGAATCGGGCCATGTTAAACACCCTTAATGTTGGTCCAACCCTGGATCCGCGTTTTCAGACCTATCGCTATTTGCGTACACCGGAAGAACCGGTAAAACGCGATAGCCCACGTCGTGCCTTCCTGATGATTATGTGGGGCATTGTCGGGGGGCTGATCGGGGCTGGTGTCGCATTAACCCGCCGTTGCTCGAAATAGCAACACAGCTGTGGTGAGCGCAAAGGCGCTCGCCGCTTATTCGAAGAGAATCGATGTGAAAGTACTGACTGTATTTGGTACGCGCCCGGAAGCCATCAAGATGGCGCCGTTGGTGCATGCGTTGGCAAAAGATCCTTTTTTTGAGGCTAAAGTTTGCGTCACTGCGCAGCATCGGGAGATGCTCGATCAGGTGCTGAAACTCTTTTCCATTGTACCTGACTACGATCTCAACATAATGCAGCCAGGACAGGGCCTGACAGAGATAACCTGTCGGATTCTGGAAGGACTAAAACCTATTCTTGCCGAGTTCAAACCAGACGTTGTGCTGGTTCACGGTGATACTACCACCACACTGGCAACCAGCCTGGCAGCGTTTTATCAGCGAATTCCTGTTGGTCACGTTGAGGCCGGACTGCGCACGGGCGATCTCTATTCGCCGTGGCCGGAAGAGGCTAACCGTACATTGACCGGGCATCTGGCGATGTACCATTTCTCACCAACTGAAACTTCCCGGCAAAATTTGCTGCGTGAAAACGTCGCTGACAGCCGAATATTTATTACCGGTAATACAGTAATTGATGCGCTGCTGTGGGTGCGCGACCAGGTAATGAGCAGCGATACGCTGCGTTCAGAACTGGCGGCAAATTACCCGTTTATCGACCCCGATAAAAAGATGATTCTGGTGACCGGTCATAGGCGTGAGAGCTTTGGTCGTGGTTTTGAAGAAATTTGCCATGCGCTGGCTGAAATTGCTACCACTCATCAGGACATCCAGATTGTTTATCCGGTACACCTTAACCCGAATGTCAGAGAGCCGGTCAATCGCATTCTGGGGCATGTGAAAAATGTCATTTTGATTGATCCCCAGGAGTATTTACCGTTTGTCTGGTTGATGAACCATGCCTGGTTGATTTTGACTGACTCTGGCGGCATTCAGGAAGAAGCACCTTCTCTGGGTAAACCGGTGCTGGTGATGCGCGATACCACCGAACGCCCAGAAGCGGTGACCGCAGGTACGGTACGTCTGGTGGGGACGGATAAGCAACGGATCGTCGAGGAAGTGACGCGTCTTTTAGAAGACGAAGATGAATATCAAACTATGAGCCGAGCCCATAACCCGTATGGTGATGGTCAGGCATGCTCTCGCATTTTGGAAGCGTTAAAAAATAATCGGATATCACTATGAGTTTTGCGACCATTTCTGTTATCGGACTGGGTTATATCGGGCTGCCAACGGCGGCTGCGTTTGCCTCACGGCAAAAACAGGTGATTGGTGTTGATATCAACCAACAAGCGGTTGATACCATCAATCGTGGCGAAATCCATATCGTCGAACCTGATTTAGCGAGCGTGGTAAAAACTGCCGTAGAAGGTGGTTTTTTACGAGCGAGCACGACGCCGGTTGAGGCTGATGCCTGGCTGATTGCTGTCCCAACGCCATTTAAAGGCGATCATGAGCCGGATATGGCCTACGTCGAATCGGCTGCCCGCTCCATTGCGCCAGTGCTGAAAAAAGGCGCGTTGGTGATCCTTGAATCCACCTCGCCGGTGGGTTCAACCGAGAAGATGGCAGAATGGTTAGCAGAGATGCGTCCGGACCTGACTTTCCCGCAGCAGGTGGGTGAGCAGGCGGACGTCAATATTGCTTATTGCCCGGAACGCGTGTTGCCGGGCCAGGTGATGGTCGAGCTGATTAAAAACGATCGCGTCATTGGCGGCATGACGCCAGTTTGCTCGGCGCGCGCCAGCGAACTGTACAAAATTTTCCTCGAAGGTGAGTGTGTCGTCACTAACTCGCGGACGGCGGAAATGTGTAAGCTCACAGAAAACAGCTTCCGCGACGTGAATATTGCTTTTGCTAACGAACTGTCGCTGATTTGTGCCGAGCAAGGAATTAACGTCTGGGAACTGATTCGTTTGGCGAATCGCCATCCACGAGTCAATATTCTCCAGCCTGGTCCGGGTGTGGGCGGTCACTGCATTGCCGTCGACCCGTGGTTTATCGTGGCGCAGAACCCGCAGCAGGCGCGGCTTATCCGTACCGCGCGTGAAGTGAACGATCACAAACCTTTCTGGGTGATTGATCAGGTGAAAGCGGCGGTCGCTGATTGTTTGGCTGCCAGTGAGAAACGCGCCAGTGAACTGAAAATTGCCTGTTTTGGTCTGGCGTTTAAACCGAATATTGATGACCTGCGCGAAAGCCCGGCGATGGAAATCGCTGAACTGATCGCCCAGTGGCACAGCGGCGAAACGCTGGTTGTTGAACCTAATATTCACCAGTTGCCGAAAAAACTGACCGGGCTTTGCACGCTGGCGCAGCTTGACGAGGCGCTGGCGACGGCAGATGTGCTGGTGATGTTGGTAGATCACAGCCAGTTTAAAGCCATTAGCGGCGATGATGTTCAGCAGCAGTATGTGGTGGATACCAAAGGAGTCTGGCGCTGATACTGATTACAGTAAACGACTGTGTTGAGGGAGATAGAGAATGCCCGTCCGCGCCAGTATTGAACCACTAACCTGGGAAAACGCCTTTTTTGGCGTTAACAGCGCCATCGTGCGCATTAGTCCTGACGCACCGCTCCTGACGCCAGGCGTTTTGGCGCCGTGGTCACGAGTACAGGCCAAAATTGCCGCATCCAATACCGAAGAACTAGATGTCCTGCAACAGCTGGGATTCTCGCTGGTCGAAGGAGAAGTGGATTTTGCGCTCCCCGTGATCAACGTCAGTGAAAGCCGTGCGGAAGTGGCTCAAGAAGCAGATATTCCAGTACTACGCCAGTTAGCCCGCGAAGCATTCGCCCAAAGCCGTTTTCGTATGCCGTGGTATGCACCCGATGCCAGTGGTCGCTTTTACGCGCAGTGGATTGAAAATGCCGTGCGCGGCACCTTTGATCATCAATGCCTGGTTTTACGCGCGGCGTCCGGCGAGATTCGCGGCTATGTTTCTCTACGAGAGTTGAATGCCACTGACGCGCGCATTGGTTTACTGGCAGGACGCGGTGCAGGTGCTGAACTGATGCAAACGGCGCTAAACTGGGCGTATGCTCGCGGTAAAACAACATTGCGGGTGGCGACCCAGATGGGCAACACCGCCGCGCTTAAACGATACATACAAAGTGGTGCGAATGTAGAAAGCACCGCGTACTGGTTATACAGGTGATCACATGATTCCATTTAACGCACCGCCGGTGGTGGGCACCGAACTCGACTATATGCAGTCGGCAATGGGTAGCGGCAAACTGTGCGGCGATGGCGGTTTTACCCGTCGCTGCCAGCAGTGGCTGGAGCAACGTTTTGGCAGCGCCAAAGTACTGCTGACGCCATCCTGCACCGCTTCTCTGGAGATGGCGGCGCTGCTTCTGGATATCCAACCGGGCGATGAAGTGATCATGCCGAGCTACACCTTTGTCTCCACCGCCAACGCCTTTGTGCTGCGTGGAGCAAAAATTGTTTTTGTTGATGTTCGCCCGGACACCATGAACATCGACGAAACGCTGATTGAAGCGGCGATCACCGACAAAACGCGCGTTATTGTGCCGGTGCATTACGCGGGCGTGGCCTGCGAAATGGACACCATTATGGCGTTGGCGAAAAAGCATAATCTGTTTGTGGTGGAAGATGCCGCTCAGGGCGTGATGTCCACTTACAAAGGGCGAGCGCTGGGAACCATTGGCCATATTGGCTGCTTTAGCTTCCATGAAACCAAAAACTACACGGCGGGCGGTGAAGGCGGGGCGACGCTGATTAATGATAAGGCGTTGATTGAACGTGCCGAGATCATCCGTGAAAAAGGGACTAACCGCAGCCAGTTCTTCCGTGGTCAGGTCGATAAATATACCTGGCGCGATATTGGCTCCAGCTATTTGATGTCCGATCTGCAAGCTGCGTACCTTTGGGCGCAACTGGAAGCCGCTGAACGTATCAACCAGCAACGTCTGGCGCTGTGGCAAAACTACTACGATGCGTTAGCACCTCTGGCGAAAGCCGGGCGTATCGAGTTGCCGTCGATTCCGGATGACTGCGTGCAGAACGCGCATATGTTCTACATCAAGCTGCGGGATATTGATGACCGGAGCGCGTTGATTAGCTTCCTGAAGGAAGCGGAAATCATGGCGGTGTTCCATTACATTCCGCTGCACGGTTGCCCTGCGGGTGAACGCTTTGGTGAGTTTCACGGTGAAGATCGCTACACCACCAAAGAGAGCGAGCGCCTGCTGCGCCTGCCGTTGTTCTACAACTTGTCGCCCGTCAATCAGCGCACGGTGATTGCGACCTTGTTGAACTACTTCTCCTGATATGTCGCTGGCAAAAGCATCCTTGTGGACGGCGGCCAGTACGCTGGTCAAGATTGGCGCTGGGTTACTGGTTGGTAAATTATTGGCGGTGTCATTTGGTCCGGCAGGACTAGGGTTGGCGGCAAATTTCCGCCAGTTGATAACCGTGCTCGGTGTGCTTGCCGGGGCGGGCATCTTTAATGGCGTAACCAAATACGTTGCCCAGTACCACGATAATCCGCAGCAGCTGCGCCGTGTGGTCGGCACTTCATCTGCGATGGTGCTTGGCTTCTCCACGCTGATGGCGCTGGTCTTTGTGCTGGCAGCTGCGCCAATCAGCCAGGGATTATTTGGTAATAACGACTATCAAGGGCTGGTGCGTTTAGTGGCGCTAGTGCAAATGGGGATCGCTTGGGGCAACCTGTTGCTGGCGTTGATGAAAGGCTTTCGCGATGCCGCGGGTAATGCGTTATCGCTGATTGTCGGCAGCCTGATTGGCGTTATCGCTTATTATGTCAGTTACCGTTTTGGCGGTTATGAAGGCGCGTTGCTTGGTCTGGCGTTGATTCCCGCGCTGGTGGTAATGCCTGCCGCCGTCATGTTAATTAAGCGTGGCGCTATCCCGTTAAGCTATCTAAAACCCAGCTGGGATAACGGTCTGGCAGGGCAGTTGAGCAAATTTACACTCATGGCGTTGATTACGTCGGTGACCTTGCCCGTTGCGTACATCATGATGCGTAAACTGCTGGCGGCGCAGTATAGCTGGGATGAAGTGGGGATCTGGCAAGGGGTGAGCAGTATTTCCGACGCCTACCTGCAATTTATTACCGCATCGTTCAGTGTATATTTACTGCCCACGTTGTCGCGGCTAACGGAAAAACGCGATATCACTCGGGAAGTGGTGAAGTCGCTGAAATTTGTTTTACCGGCCGTGGCGGCAGCGAGTTTCACCGTCTGGCTACTGCGTGATTTTGCCATCTGGCTACTGTTGTCGAATAAATTTACCGCCATGCGGGATCTCTTTGCCTGGCAGTTGGTCGGCGATGTGTTGAAAGTGGGCGCTTATGTCTTTGGTTATTTAGTGATCGCCAAAGCGTCGCTGCGTTTTTATATTCTGGCGGAAGTCAGCCAGTTCACTTTATTGATGGTATTTGCCCACTGGTTGATCCCCGTGCATGGCGCCCTGGGCGCGGCGCAGGCCTACATGGCAACCTATATCGTCTATTTCTCTCTTTGTTGTGGCGTGTTTTTACTCTGGCGTAGGCGGGCATGACTGTACTGATTCACGTACTGGGATCGGATATCCCTCACCATAACCAAACCGTTCTGCGGTTTTTCAATGACGCGCTGGCCGCGACGAGCGAGCACGCGCGCGAGTTTATGGTTGCTGGCAAGGACGACGGCTTAAGTGATAGTTGTCCGGCGCTTTCTGTGCAATTTTTCCCTGGGAAAAAATCACTGGCAGAAGCCGTTATCGCTAAAGCGAAAGCTAACCGCCAGCAACGGTTTTTCTTCCACGGCCAGTTCAATCCCAAGCTGTGGCTGGCGCTGCTTAGTGGCGGAATCAAGCCCAGCCAGTTTTACTGGCATATCTGGGGGGCAGATCTCTATGAAGTTTCCAGTGGATTGAAATATAAACTCTTTTATCCTCTGCGCCGACTGGCACAAAAGCGAGTGGGCTGTGTGTTTGCCACTCGGGGAGACTTGAGCTTTTTTGCCAAAACGCATCCAAAGGTGCGGGGCGAACTGATTTACTTCCCAACCCGGATGGACCCTTCTCTCAATACAATGGCGAACGATCGGCAACGTGAAGGGAAAATGACCATTTTGGTAGGGAACTCCGGCGATCGCAGCAATGAGCATATCGCCGCCTTGCGCGCTGTTCATCAGCAGTTTGGTGATACGGTAAAAGTGGTTGTACCGATGGGCTATCCGCCTAATAACGAAGCGTATATCGACGAAGTTCGTCAGGCGGGGCTCGAGTTATTCAGCGAAGAAAATCTGCAAGTTCTGAGCGAAAAACTGGAATTTGACGCCTATCTGGCGCTACTTCGCCAGTGCGATCTCGGCTACTTTATTTTTGCCCGCCAGCAGGGCATTGGTACGCTGTGCTTACTGATTCAGGCGGGCATTCCTTGTGTGCTTAACCGGGAAAATCCGTTCTGGCAGGATATGACAGAACAGCATTTGCCGGTGCTGTTTACCACTGACGATCTCAACGAAGATATTGTGCATGAAGCGCAGCGCCAGCTGGCGTCGGTGGATAAAAACACCATTGCCTTCTTTAGCCCGAACTATCTGCAAGGCTGGCAGCGGGCGTTGGCTATTGCCTCCGGGGAGGTCGCATGAGCCTGCTGCAATTCAGCGGCCTGTTTGTTGTCTGGCTGCTCTGCACGCTGTTTATCGCCACGCTGACATGGTTTGAGTTTCGCCGCGTGCGCTTTAACTTCAATGTCTTCTTTTCATTGCTGTTTTTGCTGACCTTTTTCTTCGGCTTCCCGCTGACCAGCTTGTTGGTGTTTCGCTTTGATGTTGCCGTGGTGCCGCCAGATATCTTGTTGCAGGCGTTACTTTCTGCGGGGGGATTTTACGCAGTTTACTACGTCACTTACAAAACACGTTTACGCAAACGCGTTGCTGATGCACCGCGCCGTCCTGTGTTTACCATGAACCGCGTGGAAACCAATCTCACGTGGGTGATTCTGATGGGTATCGCGCTGGTGAGCGTTGGCATCTTTTTCATGCATAACGGTTTTTTGCTGTTCCGGCTTAACTCCTACAGCCAGATCTTCTCCAGCGAAGTCTCAGGCGTGGCGTTAAAGCGTTTCTTTTACTTTTTCATCCCGGCAATGTTAGTGGTCTACTTTCTGCGCCAGGACAGTAAAGCGTGGCTGTTTTTCCTCGTCAGCACGGTCGCCTTTGGTTTGCTGACTTACATGATTGTCGGCGGCACTCGCGCCAATATCATTATCGCGTTCGCTATCTTCCTGTTTATCGGCATTATTCGCGGCTGGATTTCACTGTGGATGCTGGCGGCTGCGGGCGTGCTGGGGATTGTCGGTATGTTCTGGCTGGCGCTAAAACGCTACGGAATGAACGTGAGCGGCGATGAGGCGTTCTATACGTTTCTCTATCTCACCCGCGATACCTTCTCGCCGTGGGAGAATCTGGCGCTGCTGTTGCAGAACTACGACAACATCGACTTCCAGGGCCTGGCTCCAATTATTCGCGATTTCTATGTCTTTATCCCTTCCTGGCTGTGGCCGGGTCGCCCGAGTATGGTGCTGAACTCCGCCAACTACTTTACCTGGGAAGTGCTGAATAACCACTCCGGGCTGGCGATCTCGCCTACGCTTATAGGCTCACTGGTTGTTATGGGCGGCGCGTTGTTCATCCCGCTCGGGGCGATTGTGGTTGGTCTGATCATCAAGTGGTTCGACTGGTTGTATGAGCTGGGCAACCGCGAAACTAATCGCTATAAGGCTGCGATTCTCCACAGTTTCTGCTTCGGGGCGATCTTCAATATGATCGTGCTGGCGCGCGAAGGGTTGGATTCGTTTGTCTCGCGTGTCGTCTTTTTTATCGTGGTCTTCGGCGCAAGCCTGATGATTGCAAAACTGCTGTACTGGCTTTTTGATAGCGCCGGACTCATTCATAAACGAATAAAATCATCGCTCCGGACGCAGGTTGAAGGATAACAATGAATAACAACACCACGGCACCGACCTATACGCTGCGTGGCTTACAGTTGATCGGTTGGCGTGATATGCAGCATGCCCTCGATTATCTGTTCGCTGACGGGCAGCTTAAGCAGGGAACGCTGGTTGCCATTAATGCCGAAAAAATGCTGACCATTGAAGATAATGCCGAGGTCAGGGAGTTAATTAATGCTGCCGAATTTAAATATGCCGATGGCATTAGCGTTGTGCGGTCGGTGCGTAAAAAGTACCCGCAGGCACAGGTTTCCCGCGTTGCCGGTGCCGATCTCTGGGAAGAAGTAATGGCGCGCGCAGGCAAGGAAGGGACGCCGGTATTTCTTGTGGGCGGTAAACCTGATGTGCTGGCGCAGACCGAAGCTAAACTGCGCGACCAGTGGAATGTGAATATCGTTGGCAGCCAGGATGGTTATTTTAAACCCGAGCAGCGTCAGGCGCTGTTTGAGCGTATTCACGCCAGTGGTGCGCAAATTGTCACTGTCGCAATGGGGTCACCAAAGCAGGAGATCTTCATGCGCGACTGCCGCCTGGTGCACCCTAATGCGCTGTATATGGGCGTTGGTGGAACGTACGATGTCTTTACCGGTCACGTAAAACGCGCGCCGAAAATCTGGCAAAAACTGGGACTGGAGTGGCTTTATAGACTGCTTTCGCAGCCGAGTCGCATTAAGCGCCAGCTTCGTTTGCTGCGTTATTTACGCTGGCATTACACCGGCGATCTCTGATTTTCCTCTCTCTGTAAAGCGACGGAGTGGTCACTTCGTCGCCTGCCTGTCTTTTTATTACACAAAGCATTCAAATTTTTAATGCTTTATTTGCCATTTCTTCTGAATTACGAAAACATTCGCAACACTCGATGTACCCATAACGATAACCGGTAACACCGGAAAGCATGCAAACACAACACGAGGATTTATGGCAGATAACAAACCAGAGCTACAGCGTGGGCTGGAAGCTCGACATATCGAACTCATCGCCCTGGGGGGCACCATTGGCGTTGGTCTGTTTATGGGGGCCGCCAGTACCCTGAAATGGGCCGGGCCATCCGTATTGTTGGCCTATATCATCGCCGGGCTGTTCGTCTTTTTCATTATGCGCTCAATGGGCGAAATGTTGTTTCTCGAGCCGGTGACCGGTTCGTTCGCCGTTTACGCGCATCGTTATATGAGCCCGTTCTTTGGTTATCTCACCGCCTGGTCTTACTGGTTTATGTGGATGGCGGTGGGGATCTCAGAAATCACCGCCATTGGCGTTTATGTCCAGTTCTGGTTCCCGGAGATGGCGCAGTGGATACCCGCATTGATCGCGGTGGCGCTGGTGGCACTGGCGAATCTGGCAGCGGTACGGTTGTACGGTGAAATCGAGTTCTGGTTCGCGATGATCAAAGTCACCACGATTATTGTGATGATTGTCATTGGCCTGGGCGTGATTTTCTTTGGCTTTGGCAATGGCGGGCAGTCGATTGGTTTTAGCAATCTCACAGAGCATGGCGGTTTCTTTGCGGGTGGCTGGAAAGGGTTCCTGACCGCATTGTGTATTGTGGTGGCGTCCTACCAGGGCGTGGAGCTGATTGGCATTACTGCCGGTGAAGCGAAGAATCCGCAGGTGACGCTGCGCAGTGCCGTAGGCAAGGTGTTGTGGCGAATCCTGATTTTCTACGTAGGCGCGATTTTCGTTATCGTCTCCATCTTCCCATGGAATGAAATAGGCAGCAACGGCAGCCCGTTTGTACTGACTTTCGCCAAAATCGGCATTACCGCAGCGGCGGGCATTATCAACTTTGTGGTGCTGACGGCTGCGCTCTCTGGCTGTAACAGTGGCATGTACAGTTGCGGACGTATGCTCTACGCGCTGGCGAAAAACCGTCAGTTACCGGCGGCGATGGCGAAAGTTTCCCGTCACGGTGTGCCGGTTGCAGGAGTGGCGGTATCTATTGCTATCCTGCTAATTGGCTCATGCCTGAACTATATCATCCCTAACCCACAGCGCGTGTTTGTCTACGTCTACAGCGCCAGCGTGCTTCCGGGGATGGTGCCGTGGTTTGTGATTTTGATAAGCCAGCTGCGTTTTCGTCGTGCACACAAAGCGGCGATTGCCAGCCATCCGTTCCACTCAATCCTGTTCCCGTGGGCTAACTACGTAACAATGGCATTCCTGATTTGCGTTTTGATCGGTATGTACTTTAATGAAGATACCCGTATGTCGCTGTTTGTCGGCATCATCTTCATGCTGGCGGTGACGGCGATTTATAAAGTTTTTGGCCTTAATCGCCACGGTAAAGCGCATGAACTGGAGAAATAAGCAGCAAAGCGCACAAACCGTAACCAAACGCGCATTTTATTTAAAAAGGGACTAGACAGAGGGGTGGGAAGTCCGTATTATCCACCCCCGCAACGGCGCTAAGCGCCCGTAGCTCAGCTGGATAGAGCGCTGCCCTCCGGAGGCAGAGGTCTCAGGTTCGAATCCTGTCGGGCGCGCCATTTAGTCCCGGCGCTTGAGCTGCGGTGGTAGTAATACCGCGTAACAAGATTTGTAGTGGTGGCTATAGCTCAGTTGGTAGAGCCCTGGATTGTGATTCCAGTTGTCGTGGGTTCGAATCCCATTAGCCACCCCATTATTAGAAGTTGTGACAATGCGAAGGTGGCGGAATTGGTAGACGCGCTAGCTTCAGGTGTTAGTGTTCTTACGGACGTGGGGGTTCAAGTCCCCCCCCTCGCACCACGACTTTAAAGAATTGAACTAAAAATTCAAAAAGCAGTATTTCGGCGAGTAGCGCAGCTTGGTAGCGCAACTGGTTTGGGACCAGTGGGTCGGAGGTTCGAATCCTCTCTCGCCGACCAATTTTGAACCCCGCTTCGGCGGGGTTTTTTGTTTTCTGTGCATTTCATCACTCTCCCTTCGCAATAAACGCCCGTAGTAACTCATTGCCACACGGTATGATTTCGCCCTTAACATATTGAAGGATGACTTCAGGCAAGGAGCGACCATGCTGCAACAGGTTCCAACGCGTGCGTTTCACGTGATGGCGAAACCGAGCGGTTCCGATTGTAATCTGAACTGTGACTACTGTTTTTATCTCGAAAAACAATCCCTTTACCGTGAAAAGCCAGTCACGCATATGGACGAAGACACGCTGGAAGCGTATGTCCGTCACTATATCGCCGCCAGCGAACCACAAAACGAAGTCGCTTTTACCTGGCAGGGCGGTGAGCCAACGCTGATGGGGCTGGAGTTTTACCGCCGTGCCGTAAAGTTACAGGCGAAATACGGTACTAGCAGGAAGGTAAGTAACAGCTTCCAGACTAACGGCGTGCTGCTCGATGACGAATGGTGTGCATTTCTGGCAGAAAATCATTTTCTTGTTGGGTTATCTCTGGATGGTCCGGCTGAGATCCACAATCAATATCGCGTGACCAAAGGTGGCAGACCAACGCATAAGCTGGTGATGCGTGCCCTGATGCTGCTGCAAAAGCATCATGTCGACTATAACGTGCTGGTCTGCGTCAACCGCACCAGCGCGCAGCAACCGTTGCAGGTTTATGATTTTTTGTGCGATGCGGGAGTCGAATTCATCCAGTTTATTCCGGTGGTCGAGCGCCTGGCTGATGAAACAGCTGCCCGCGATGGACTGAAACTACATGCGCCCGGCGATATTCAGGGCGACCTGACGGAATGGTCGGTGCGCCCCGATGAATTTGGTGAGTTTCTGGTGGCGATATTCGACCAGTGGATCAAACGCGACGTCGGCAAGATTTTCGTGATGAATATCGAATGGGCGTTTGCCAATTTTGTTGGTGCGCCTGGTGCGGTTTGCCATCATCAGCCAACCTGTGGACGCTCGGTGATTGTTGAGCACAATGGCGACGTTTATGCCTGCGATCACTTTGTTTATCCGCAATATCGACTGGGAAACATGCATCAGCAGACCCTCGCAGAAATGGTCGATTCTCTGCAGCAGCAGGCTTTTGGTGAAGATAAATTTAAGCAGTTACCGGCGCAGTGTCGCAGTTGCAACGTGTTAAAAGCGTGCTGGGGAGGCTGCCCGAAACACCGCTTCATGCTCGATACCAGCGGAAAACCGGGGCTGAATTATTTGTGTACCGGCTATCAGCGTTATTTCCGCCATCTACCGCCGTATCTTAAAGCAATGGCTGATTTGCTGGCGCACGGTCGCCCGGCCAGCGACATTATGCAGGCGCATTTGATGGTGGTGAATAAGTAAAAAAGCGGCCATTTTGTGGCCGCCTGCGGTTGATTGCCGGATGCGGCGAAAACGCCTTATCCGGCCTACATGATCGTGCAAATTCAATAAATTGCAGCGTTCTGTAGGCTGGATAAGATGCGTCAACATCGCATCCGGCAAAGGCAGATCACTGCGATAGCGCCGGATTAGTCAGATTTAATCTGCGCGCGTGGAGGATATTTCTTCAGGATCTCCATATACGCGTGCATTTCGGTTTGCAGTGGTACTCCCATCGGGATATGGCGCACGCCGATAGAATCGCTTTCCTGTGGATCGGTGTAGAGGTTAAACACCGACGATCCGGCTGTTTGCATTACCGTGCCGGTGAACCCACCCTGATACCCGCTCTGGGTATAAGCGTAAGGCTGCTGAATCAGGACGTGATACTTGAACTCATCCATACGCACAGCAGAGAGTTTGCCGTTGAGGAAGTAGTGCTCGGCCTTACGGTTAGACTGGCCGTTTGTTCCCAGGAAGAAAGATGTCTGGTCTACACCATCGATAAAGGTGGTTTTCGGCACTAAATTCGCAACTTTCGCCCCAGGATGCCCCGCCAGATCCAGTGCTGTTGGGAAGAGATCTGCCAGATCAACAATACCGTCAGATTTACGCGGTTGGATCATGCCTTTCCAGTACACGAAAGTCGGAACGCGAACGCCGCCTTCCCAGGTAGATCCTTTCGCTCCACGGAACGGTGTGCGACCGTGCGGAGGCACTTCGGCTTCCGGACCGTTATCGGAGGTGAAGACAATAAGCGTGTTATCCAGCTGACCGTTTTTCTCCAGCGTTTTGTAGAGATTAGCGAACACATCGTTCATCTCTACCATGCAGTCACCATACGAGGTGCGTGCCGGAGAGCTACCCGCATATTTGGCGTTCGGGTAGTTATCGAAGTGACAGCCGCGAGTGCCGTAATAGAGGAAGAAAGGTTTATCACTCTTCGCCATCTTGTCGAGGAACTTAACGCCATATTCCATCCAGCGTTGATCCAGGTCTTCCATATATTTCGGCGTGATGTCAGCAATGGCCTCCTGTTCGCCGCCGCGTACAGCATGAATATCATCTTTGCTAAATGGTAATTGCTTGATGTATTCAGAACGGTCCGGACTCAGGGCGACTTCCGGGTTGACGTGAACATCGCGCCATTCGGTATACATATCGGACACGGAGTTGAAGCCACGGAAATCATCAAATCCGACGTTCTGCGGCTGCGACTCTTTGTTTTCCCCCATATGCCATTTCCCGATAGCCTGGGTGACGTAACCCTGGTCGTGCAGCAATTGCGGCAGGGTGGTTAACCCTTGCAGACCGCCCGGTTGCCCGTACATCGGCGGCATCAGAATGCCGTGGTGGATGGAGTATTGTCCGGTGAGAATGGTGGCGCGGGTAGGGGAAGAACTTGGTTGAGAATATGCAGAGGTTAAAATCAATCCCTGGCTGGCAACGGCGTCAATATCTGGCGTTGGGTTACCTACCGCCACGCCACCGCCATTAAAGCCGACATCCATCCAGCCCACGTCATCCAGTAAGAAAACAACCACGTTCGGTTTCTTACCGGTCTTTTTCTCTAATTCCGCCAGCTTCTGCTGGGTTTCTTTATCCTGTGCCGGATGCTGCATCACAGGCATCATATTATCGGCAATGGTGGTCGCCGGTTTAACCAGGTACTGGTTAGGGTGATCATACCCGGCATAGCCTTCGCGCGTGGTAGCGGTTGACGGGGTATCTGCAGCACTGGCCAGCAAAGGAATAGCGGCGGCGATTGCGATCACCAGTAGTTTGGGTGAAAACGAAATTTCCATGCAAAATGCTCCGGTTTCATGTCATTAAATGGATGACGTAATTAAGCATTGATAATTGAGATCCCTCTCCCTGATAAAATGGGTATATAAATAATTATGATGAAAATATATTATTTATTTGCCATGAGAATGAATCGAAAGATCAGGAGAGCGTTTTCAATCCTACCCCTGGTGCGGGGGATATGTAAGGCAGGTTTATTGCATAGTGTTGATTATTGATGCTGTTTTTGATTAGGAGTGTAATTAATATATATATTGGTTATTGAATATTTTTAACAATTCACAGTATTTATAATTAAAGAGAGTAAGGTGCTGGATAATATTTGCTCAGGTAATTATTGCGAATGAAAGAAACCTGGATTGCAGAATTTTCTCATAACAAGTATTAAAGGATGTTATTTCCCGGGCCTGTATGGCATAATAATTGGGTAGATGCTCATTTCATCTCTTATGTTCGCCTTAGTGCCTCATAAACTTAGGAATGACGCAGAGCCGTTTACGGTGCTTATCGTCCACTGACAGATGTCGCTTATGCCTCATCAGACACCATGGACACAACGTTGAGTGAAGCACCCACTTGTTGTCATACAGACCTGTTTTAACGCCTGCTCCGTAATAAGAGCAGGCGTTTTTTTATGTATCAGAAAGGCCCCGGAGGTGCTTGCCTCCGGGTTAGAAAGAACTATTGCGGTGGGTTGTTCTGCAACGTCAACATCAAGCCGTCGCGGCGCATCGATGCGGCTTCTTCTGGTTTGTGCAGTCTGTCCAGCGCGTCGGCAAGCCATGCGTAATCGTAGGCGTCCGGGCGTTGTTTCAGCGCCGCGCGGAAGGCGAGCGATGCTTCCTGCCATTCACCGTGTTTCATCAGCGACTGACCCAGTGTGCTCCACAACAGCGGGCGATCGCCCACGTTTTTGATCTGTTGGCGCAGTACTTTTTCCAGCTGTTCTGGGTTATTAGTTTTCAAACGTGGGATCGGCAGCAGTAGGCGATCATCATACTGGCGTTTCAGGCCGTCGATGATAATTTGCTGGGCAGTATCATGATCGTCACATTCAATAAGATGTTCCGCCATTGCCACCTGCAAAGCCACCTGATGACGCGTTTTCCGGCTTTGGTTTTTCCACCAGTTACGTAAACCTTCGCTGCCGTCATCGGCCCGTGCCTGATTCATCAGACCAATCCATGCCTGTTGTTCCAGCATTGCGCGATGTTCTTCATCACCAACGTGGGCTTTCGCCATTGACGGGATGATGTCCAGCAGTGAACTCCACGCGCCGGTACGGATATACGCTTGTTCCGCCAGACGCAGCACTTCCGGATGGCGTGGTGTGACTTCGAGTAACTTATCCACGCCGTGGCGTGCCGCATGATTTTCATTACGCGCCAGTTGCAGGCGAACGCGGGCGATTTCCACCGGAATAGTGTCGTTGCCCGCAAGTTCCGCTGCGCGTTCCAGATGCTGATTGGCGCGCGCTTCATCCCCGCGTTGCTGTGCGGCTTCGGCAGCCAGCAGGTAGTTCACCACCGGCTGTTCAGCGTGATCGGCATTTTTTGACATCAGCTTTTCAACTTGCTGATAATCGCCTTCCGCTAGTTTTAGCAGCGCTTGTTCAGTCTGCTTACGTGCGCGGCGACGCTTACGTCCGACAAACCAACCCCGGGTGTGCGCGCCGGTGCGGAAGATCCGCCGCAGTAGCCACTCAATGGCAAACAGCACGACCATCGCCAGAATCAAAATGATCGCCAGACCAGTCACGCTGGTTTCGATATTGTAGTTGTCGGTCTGGATCAGTACGTAACCCTGATGACCGGCAATCATCGGGCCGACCACGATCCCCGCAATCAGCAACACAAAGAGCAATAACACTTTTAGCATGGTTATTCTCCTTGCGGCGCGGCTGCCGGAGTATCAGCTTGCGGTGCAGGTGCAGGTTTAGCTTCCGTTGCCCCTGCTGCCGGTTGCGCCAGCAGGTTACGCACGCGAGTCTGCATCAGTTTTTCCAGCATCGACTGGCTTTGCAGTGTTTCCGGGAGATCCATCGAGATATTTTGCTGGCTTAACTGGTCCACCTCGTCGAGAAACGCTTTGGTGGTGGCATCTTCAGTATCGTAATAAGCACGAACCCAGGTGGAGACGTTCTCCAGCGCCTGGCGGTACGTCTCTTCCTGATGACGCGGCACTGCTTGTGCGGCGACCAGCAGACGGGAACGAATATTTTCGCGCAGATAGATATCCTGATTCGGCGCTAACAGCGGTACGGCAGTATCATCACGACGGCGAATCGTAATGAAGTTGTCCATAAAACTCTGCCAGCTTTTTTGCAGATTGACGCGCCATTCGCTGATGGAGCTGGAAAGCTCTTCACCATCGGAATCCATTGGCGAACCGTCGCTATCATTGTCGGCCAGACGCAGGTTATCCACTTGATTAGAGAGCTGATTCAACTTGAGGATAATGCCGTCATAATCCACCTGCGTTACCGCAGAAAGGCTGGCAATATCATTGGTAATTGCCCGACGAACAGCAATAAGGCTGGGGTCATTCATATCTGCCAGACTGGCATCAGCGCTTTTCAGTAACGCTGCTGCGGTGGTGACGTCCTGATCGCTCCAGAGTTTACGTCCGGCAAGTTTTACCAGAAAGTCCGCCTGTGCCAGAAGCCAGGTTTTGGCATCGCTACCAGAGATGGTAGCGACCTTTTGTTGGACTTCATCCAGCTGTTTTGCCAGCGTTTCTTGCTGTCGATTCGCCTGCTCTAACTGTACAGCCTGTTGCTTAATAATGCCTTCCAGCTCCGCTTTTTGGCTTTCCTGGGCTTTTTGCAGTGCCGTGAGTTGGCTCGCCAGAGCATCGCTGGTGGCAGTCTGACTGACGGCCTGTTGTTTACCCCAGCCATACAAACCGACGCCTGCTGCCAGAGCAATGGCGATAGCCACCGCACTGAGAATCAGAGCGGTACTATTCTTACTCTTCTTTTCTGCAACGACAGGTTGTGGCGTGGTGTCCACGGCCTCCCTGGTATCTTCAACCACGGCGGAGGTTTTTTCTTGTTCCGTCATTATGGCTTCCTGTTATGAGAGTTATTGTAATGCCCGTAAAAGCGCATCGTTGTCAGCGTTATCGGCGACCTTAATGTCATTCCAGCCCAGTTCCCGAGCGAGTTTCGCCAAACGCTCACTGACGACCAAAAGCCGACAGCGTAGTAACCAGTGCTCACGATACCATTGTGGGATCAATGACCAGAGTTGATGCAACATTTCACCGCTGGTAACAACGACGGTCGTCACCTCGCGGGATTGCCAACGCATCGCCTCTTCTGCACCGTCATAATGAATAGCGCACCGTTGATAACATTCACAAAAAGTGACTTCAGCACCGCGTGCCGTCAGAGTTTCTCCAATCAGCTCACGACCGCCGTTGCCACGTAATATCAGCGCACGTTTGCCCGCAATACTTTGTAATTCCGGTAATTGTAGCAAGACTTCACTGATTTCCCGATCCTGCGGATAACGAACCTGGTGTCCGCTCACGGTATGCAGCGCCAGCGCAGTGGTGCGGCCGATGGCGAAATAACCAGCAAGTAATGGCCATTTAAGAGCTTGCTGATGCAGTTGTGATTGGGCAAAAGCAACGGCGTGTTGCGAAAGGGCAAACAATAGATCGCCTTTACCAAGTGCTGATAGCTGGTCGGCAAGTTGTGGTAATTGCCGACCCGGGGAAAACTCTATCAGCGGAAAATGCCAGGCCACCTGCCCCAGTGTGCGCAGACGGCTCACTAACTCTTCTCCAGCTGGAGATGGGCGGGTGACCAGGATACTCATGCTGGCGCGTCTCCGTTGTAGACTTCAGCGAGAATCTCCCGTGCGCCGTTATTCAGTAGCTCTTCCGCCAGTGAAATCCCCATTTGCTCGGCATCCTGCGGCGCACCGCGGCGTTCACCACGAATAATCTGCGAACCGTCCGGCGCACCGACCAGCGCACGCAACCAGATTTTGCCGTCGACAAGTTCGGCATAGCTGCCAATCGGCACCTGACAACCCCCTTCCAGACGGGTATTCATCGCACGTTCAGCGGTGACGCGTAGCGCGGTTTCATGGTGATTAAGCGCGGCAAGAAGCTCGCGGGTACGCGTATCATCAAGGCGGCATTCAATACCTACGGCACCTTGTCCGACTGCCGGAAGAGAAATTTCAGGGGGCAGCGCAGCGCGAATGCGGGACTCCAGCCCTAGACGTTTTAATCCAGCCACGGCAAGAATAATGGCATCGTATTCGCCGTTATCCAGCTTGCTAAGGCGTGTTCCAACGTTCCCACGCAGAGAGCGGATAATCAGGTCCGGGCGGCGTTCCGCCAGTTGGCACTGGCGACGTAAGCTGGAAGTCCCGACGATACTGCCAGCCGGTAACGCATCCAGACTGTCATAATTATTGGACACAAAGGCATCACGCGGATCCTCGCGTTCGCAAATGGTGACCAGCCCCAGACCTTGCGGGAATTCAACCGGCACATCTTTCATCGAATGTACGGCGATATCGGCGCGGTTTTCCAGAAGCGCGACTTCCAGCTCTTTAACAAATAAGCCTTTTCCGCCTACTTTCGCCAGCGGCGTATCAAGAATTACATCGCCGCGCGTCACCATCGGTACTAGTTCAACGACTAATCCCGGATGGCTCGCCATCAACTTGTCTTTGACATAGTGTGCCTGCCAGAGTGCAAGTGGGCTTTGGCGTGTGGCAATTCTTAAAACATTGTCTAACATGCTTGTTACCGTCATTATCATCCGTGGTCCATCCTAACATCCTTGCTGGAGCGATGTCAGTGTTGTGGTGAAACGTTGACGTTAATGCAAAACGTAAATTGAATCCTGACAGGCGCTTCAAGCCGTCGTAATAAGGAATTTACAGAGAATAAACGGTGCTACACTTGTATGTAGCGCATCTTTCTTTACGGTCAATCAGCAAGGTGTTAAATTGATCACGTTTTAGACCATTTTTTCGTCGTGAAACTAAAAAAACCAGGCGCGGAAAGTGGTAACAGTTACCTTTGACATACGAAATATCCCGAATGCCGCGTGTTTCCGTTGATGTTGCCGGAATCACAGACATGACGGGTAGCAAATCAGGCGATACGTCTTGTACCTCTATATTGAGACTCTGAAACAGAGACTGGATGCCATAAATCAATTGCGCGTGGATCGCGCGCTTGCTGCCATGGGGCCTGCATTCCAACAGGTTTACAGTCTGCTGCCGACATTGTTGCACTATCACCATCCGCTAATGCCGGGTTACCTTGATGGTAACGTTCCCAAAGGCATTTGCCTTTACACGCCTGATGAAACCCAACGCCACTACCTGAACGAACTTGAACTGTATCGTGGAATGTCAGTACAGGACCCGCCGAAAGGCGAGCTTCCGATTACTGGTGTATACACCATGGGCAGTACTTCGTCGGTAGGGCAAAGTTGTTCCTCTGACCTGGATATCTGGGTCTGTCATCAATCCTGGCTCGATAGCGAAGAGCGCCAGTTACTACAACGTAAATGTAGCCTGCTGGAAAGCTGGGCCGCCTCGCTCGGGGTGGAAGTTAGCTTCTTCCTGATTGATGAAAACCGTTTCCGTCACAACGAGAGTGGCAGTCTGGGGGGCGAAGATTGCGGCTCCACCCAGCATATACTGCTTCTTGATGAATTTTACCGTACCGCCGTGCGTCTCGCCGGTAAGCGTATTCTGTGGAATATGGTGCCTTGCGACGAAGAAGAGCATTACGATGACTACGTAATGACGCTCTACGCGCAGGGCGTGCTGACGCCAAATGAATGGCTGGATCTCGGCGGCTTAAGCTCGCTTTCTGCTGAAGAGTACTTTGGTGCCAGCCTTTGGCAACTCTACAAAAGTATCGATTCCCCGTACAAAGCGGTGCTGAAGACACTGCTGCTGGAAGCCTATTCCTGGGAATATCCGAATCCACGCCTGCTGGCGAAAGATATCAAACAGCGTTTGCACGACGGCGAGATTGTGTCGTTTGGCCTCGATCCGTACTGCATGATGCTGGAGCGTGTTACTGAATACCTGACGGCGATTGAAGATTTCACCCGTCTGGATTTAGTACGCCGCTGCTTCTATTTAAAAGTGTGCGAAAAACTCAGCCGTGAACGCGCCTGCGTAGGCTGGCGTCGTGAAGTGTTAAGCCAGTTGGTGAAAGAGTGGGAATGGGACGATGCTCGTCTGGCAATGCTCGATAACCGCGCTAACTGGAAGATTGATCAGGTACGTGAGGCGCACAACGAGCTGCTCGACGCAATGATGCAGAGCTACCGTAATCTGATCCGCTTTGCGCGCCGCAATAACCTTAGCGTCTCCGCCAGCCCGCAGGATATCGGCGTGCTGACGCGTAAACTGTACGCCGCGTTTGAAGCATTACCGGGTAAAGTGACGCTGGTAAACCCGCAGATTTCACCTGATCTCTCGGAACCGAATCTGACCTTTATTTATGTACCGCCGGGCCGTGCTAACCGTTCAGGTTGGTATCTGTATAACCGTGCGCCAAATATTGAGTCGATCATCAGCCATCAGCCGCTGGAATATAACCGTTACCTGAATAAGCTAGTGGCCTGGGCGTGGTTTAACGGCCTGTTGACTTCACGTACACGCTTGTACATTAAGGGCAATGGCATTGTTGATCTGCCGAAGTTGCAAGAGATGGTGGCCGATGTGTCGCACCACTTCCCATTGCGTCTGCCCGCACCGACGCCAAAAGCGCTCTACAGTCCATGTGAAATTCGCCATCTGGCAATAATTGTTAATCTGGAATATGACCCGACGACGGCATTCCGTAACCAGGTAGTACATTTCGATTTTCGTAAGCTGGATGTTTTCAGCTTTGGTGAAGAGCAAAAATGCCTGGTGGGTAGTGTTGACTTGCTGTACCGCAACTCGTGGAACGAAGTGCGTACGCTGCACTTCAACGGTGAGCAGTCGATGATTGAAGCCCTGAAAACCATTCTCGGCAAAATGCATCAGGACGCCGCACCGCCCGATAGCGTGGAAGTCTTCTGCTACAGCCAGCATCTGCGCGGTTTAATTCGCACCCGCGTGCAGCAACTGGTTTCTGAGTGTATTGAACTGCGTCTTTCCAGCACCCGCCAGGAAACTGGGCGCTTCAAGGCACTGCGCGTTTCTGGTCAAACCTGGGGTTTGTTCTTCGAACGCCTGAATGTATCGGTACAGAAACTGGAGAACGCCATCGAGTTTTATGGCGCTATTTCGCATAACAAACTGCACGGCCTGTCAGTGCAGGTTGAAACCAATCACGTCAAATTACCGGCGGTGGTGGACGGCTTTGCCAGCGAAGGGATCATCCAGTTTTTCTTCGAAGAAACGCAAGACGAGAATGGCTTTAATATCTACATTCTCGACGAAAGCAACCGAGTTGAGGTGTATCACCACTGCGAAGGTAGCAAAGAGGAGCTGGTGCGTGACGTCAGCCGCTTCTACTCGTCATCGCACGACCGTTTTACCTACGGCTCTAGCTTCATTAACTTCAACCTGCCGCAGTTCTATCAGATTGTGAAGGTCGATGGTCGCGAACAGGTGATTCCGTTCCGAACCAAATCTATTGGCAACATGCCGCCTGCCAATCAGGACAACGATACGCCGCTATTACAGCAGTATTTTTCGTGATGAGCGAGCCGGAAAGCGAGGCTTATCCGGCATGCAATTTTAGCGGAAACTGACTGTTTCACCCGCCTGCTGCGTTGCCGCCTGTTCCAGCAAATCCCATAAGGTTTCACCGCTACGGTCGCAAATCCACTCGTCGCCTTTCAGATCAAAATGGTAGCCGCCCTGTTTGGTTGCCAGCCATACCTGGTGCAGCGGTTCCTGGCGGTTGATAATGATTTTGCTGCCGTTCTCAAAGGTAATGGTCAGCACGCCACCGTTGATTTCGCAGTCGATATCGCTGTCGCCATCCCAGTCGTCCAGATGCTCTTCAATGGTTAGCCACAGTTGGTCAGCCAGGCGATGAAATTCACTGTCGTTCATTGTTGTATCCTGTTTTTAAGTGATGGCGGCAGTATAGCGGCATGGGGTCAGGGCTTCAAAGGTTGCACCTCTGCTGCTGCGTTCCGGCATGATTCATCCGTCACCGGAATAATAATGTCTCTGTATAGCGAAAGATTTGTCTCTTCATTAGGGCGCAGGTACACCACGCCTTTCCCTGTTTCTGGTAAACATTATGATCAGGTTCACCGAGCGAGCATCCCCACGCTGACGGAACTAAAAAAGACAACAAACAAACCACATTGCGATAGTGCATAAAGCCATCCTGGCGCGAGGTGCCGATCACGAAACCACCAGCAAAACATAAATCCCCACGTGTAAGCGTTATACTCGCAGCAAATCCTCACTTTTCAGACTTCATAAAGAGTCGCTAAATGCTTGCTTTTACGCCTTCTCCTGCGATGATAGAAAGCAGAAAGCGATGAACTTTACAGGCAATCCATAATGAAAAACGTGTTTAAGGCACTCACTGTATTACTTACTCTCTTCAGCCTGACGGGCTGCGGTCTGAAAGGTCCGCTCTATTTCCCGCCTGCAGATAAAAACGCACCGCCGCCGACCAAACCGGTAGAGACGCAAACGCAATCCACGTTGCCGGATAAAAACGACCGCGCCACAGGCGATGGCCCATCCCAGGTGAATTACTAAAAGTCAGTTTCTGTACCCGCGTGATTGGAGTAAATGATGCAGTTCTCGAAAATGCATGGCCTTGGCAACGATTTTATGGTCGTCGACGCGGTAACGCAGAATGTCTTTTTTTCACCGGAGCTGATTCGTCGCCTGGCGGATCGGCACCTGGGGGTAGGGTTTGACCAGTTGCTGGTGGTTGAGCCGCCTTACGATCCTGAACTGGATTTTCACTATCGCATTTTTAATGCTGATGGCAGTGAAGTGGCGCAGTGCGGCAACGGCGCGCGCTGCTTTGCCCGTTTTGTGCGTCTGAAAGGGCTGACCAATAAGCGCGATATCCGCGTCAGCACTGCCAACGGGCGGATGGTTCTGACCGTCACCGATGATGATCTGGTCCGCGTAAATATGGGCGAGCCCAACTTCGAACCTTCCGCTGTGCCGTTTCGCGCTAACAAAGCGGAAAAGACCTATATTATGCGCGCCGCCGAGCAGACAATCTTATGCGGTGTGGTGTCGATGGGAAATCCGCACTGCGTGATTCAGGTCGATGATGTCGATACCGCGGCGGTAGAAACGCTTGGCCCTGTTCTGGAAAGCCACGAACGTTTCCCGGAGCGCGCCAATATCGGTTTTATGCAAGTGGTTAAGCGCGAGCATATTCGTTTACGCGTTTATGAGCGTGGGGCAGGAGAAACCCAGGCCTGCGGCAGCGGCGCGTGTGCGGCGGTGGCGGTAGGGATTCAGCAAGGTTTGCTGGCCGAAGAAGTACGTGTGGAACTCCCTGGTGGTCGTCTTGATATCGCCTGGAAAGGTCCGGGTCATCCGTTATATATGACGGGTCCGGCAGTACATGTTTACGACGGATTTATTCATCTATGAAGCAACCAGGGGAAGAACTACAGGAAACACTCACGGAGCTTGATGACCGGGCGGTTGTCGATTATCTGATTAAAAATCCTGAGTTTTTTATCCGCAATGCGCACGCAGTAGAAGCGATACGTGTGCCGCATCCGGTACGTGGTACCGTTTCGCTGGTCGAGTGGCATCTGGCTCGCGCGCGTAACCATATTCATGTTCTGGAAGAGAACATGTCGCTGTTGATGGAACAGGCTATCGCCAACGAAGGCCTGTTTTATCGCTTACTCTACTTGCAGCGTAGTCTCACCGCCGCCAGCAGTCTCGACGATATGCTGATGCGTTTTCACCGCTGGGCGCGTGATTTAGGGCTGGCGGGCGCGAGTGTGCGCCTGTTTCCGGATCGTTGGCGCTTAGGTGCGCCGTCGAACCATACTCATCTGGCATTAAACCGTCAGGCTTTCGAACCACTGCGTATTCAGCGTCTGGGGCAGGAGCAGCACTATCTGGGGCCGCTTAACGGGCCGGAGCTGCTGGTGGTGCTACCGGAAGCGAAAGCGGTGGGATCGGTGGCGATGTCGATGCTGGGAAGCGATGCTGATTTAGGCGTAGTGCTGTTCACCAGTCGCGATGCTAATCACTATCAACAAGGGCAGGGAACGCAGTTACTTGATGAAATTGCGCTGATGTTGCCGGAGCTTCTGGAGCGTTGGATTGAACGCGTATGACCAATTTACATACCGATGTAGAACGCTATCTACGTTATCTGAGCGTGGAGCGTCAGCTTAGTCCGATAACCCTGCTTAACTACCAGCGCCAGCTTGAGGCGATCATCAATTTTGCCAGCGAAAACGGCCTGCAAAGCTGGCAGCAATGTGATGTGACGATGGTGCGCAATTTTGCTGTACGCAGTCGCCGTAAAGGGCTGGGCGCGGCAAGCCTCGCATTACGCCTCTCTGCGCTACGTAGCTTTTTTGACTGGCTGGTCAGCCAGAACGAGCTCAAAGCCAACCCGGCGAAAGGTGTTTCAGCACCGAAAGCGCCACGTCATCTGCCGAAGAATATCGACGTCGACGATATGAATCGGCTGCTGGATATCGATATCAACGATCCCCTCGCCGTGCGCGACCGGGCAATGCTGGAAGTGATGTACGGCGCGGGCCTGCGTCTTTCCGAACTGGTGGGGCTGGATATCAAACACCTCGACCTGGAGTCTGGTGAAGTGTGGGTAATGGGGAAAGGCAGCAAAGAGCGCCGCCTGCCGATTGGTCGCAACGCCGTGGCGTGGATTGAGCACTGGCTTGATTTGCGCGACCTGTTTGGTAGCGAAGACGACGCGCTTTTTCTGTCGAAACTGGGCAAGCGTATCTCCGCGCGTAATGTGCAGAAACGCTTTGCCGAATGGGGCATAAAACAAGGGCTGAATAATCACGTTCACCCGCATAAATTACGTCACTCGTTCGCCACGCATATGCTGGAGTCGAGCGGCGATCTTCGTGGTGTGCAGGAGCTGCTGGGTCATGCCAACCTCTCCACCACGCAAATCTATACTCATCTTGATTTTCAACACCTTGCCTCGGTGTACGATGCGGCGCATCCACGCGCCAAACGGGGGAAATAATGCGTTTTTACCGGCCTTTGGGGCGCATCTCGGCGCTCACTTTTGACCTGGATGATACCCTTTATGATAACCGTCCGGTGATCCAACGTACCGAGCAAGAAGCTCTTATCTTTGTGCAAAATTATCATCCGGCGCTGCGCAGCTTCCAGAATGAAGATCTGCAACGTCTGCGTCAGACGGTACGGGAAGCGGAACCCGAGATTTATCACGACGTAACGCGCTGGCGTTTTCGTTCGATTGAACAAGCGATGCTCGACGCTGGGCTGAGTGCGGAAGAAGCCAGTGCCGGCGCACACGCGGCAATGATCAACTTTGCCAAATGGCGTAGCCGGATCGATGTTCCGCAGCAAACCCACGACACCTTAAAACAGCTGGCGAAGAAATGGCCGCTGGTGGCGATCACCAACGGTAACGCCCAGCCGGAGCTGTTTGGCCTGGGCGACTACTTTGAGTTTGTGCTGCGTGCTGGCCCACACGGGCGCTCAAAACCGTTCAGCGATATGTACTTCCTGGCGGCGGAAAAACTCAACGTGCCGATCGGCGAGATCTTACATGTCGGGGACGATCTCACCACTGACGTGGGCGGGGCAATTCGCAGCGGAATGCAGGCCTGTTGGATCAGACCGGAAAATGGCGATCTGATGCAAACCTGGGACAGCCGTTTACTCCCGCATCTGGAAATTTCCCGGTTGGCATCTCTGACCTCGCTGATATAATCAGCAAATCTGTATATATACCCAGCTTTTTGGCGGAGGGCGTTGCGCTTCTCCGCCCAACCTATTTTTACGCGGCGGTGCCAATGGACGTTTCTTACCTGCTCGATAGCCTTAATGACAAACAGCGCGAAGCGGTGGCCGCGCCACGCAGCAACCTTCTGGTGCTGGCGGGCGCGGGCAGTGGTAAGACGCGCGTACTGGTGCATCGTATCGCCTGGCTGATGAGCGTGGAAAACTGCTCGCCATACTCGATTATGGCGGTGACGTTTACCAACAAAGCGGCGGCGGAGATGCGTCATCGTATCGGGCAACTGATGGGCACCAGCCAGGGCGGCATGTGGGTCGGCACCTTCCACGGGCTGGCGCACCGCCTGCTGCGTGCGCACCACATGGACGCCAACCTGCCGCAGGATTTCCAGATCCTCGATAGTGAAGACCAGCTGCGCCTGCTTAAGCGTCTGATCAAGGCGATGAACCTCGACGAGAAGCAGTGGCCACCGCGCCAGGCAATGTGGTACATCAACAGCCAGAAAGATGAAGGGCTGCGCCCGCATCACATTCAGAGCTATGGTAACCCGGTGGAGCAGACCTGGCAGAAGGTGTATCAGGCGTATCAGGAAGCGTGTGACCGCGCGGGCCTGGTGGACTTCGCCGAGCTGCTGCTGCGCGCCCACGAACTGTGGCTTAACAAGCCGCATATCCTGCAACACTACCGCGAACGTTTTACCAACATCCTGGTGGACGAATTCCAGGATACCAACAACATTCAGTACGCGTGGATCCGCCTGCTGGCGGGCGACACTGGCAAGGTGATGATCGTCGGTGATGACGACCAGTCAATCTACGGCTGGCGCGGGGCGCAGGTCGAGAACATTCAGCGTTTCCTCAATGATTTCCCCGGTGCTGAAACTATCCGTCTGGAGCAGAACTACCGCTCTACCAGCAATATTCTGAGCGCCGCTAACGCCCTGATTGAAAACAACAACGGGCGTCTGGGTAAAAAACTGTGGACCGATGGCGCGGACGGCGAGCCGATTTCCCTCTATTGTGCCTTTAACGAACTCGATGAAGCGCGTTTTGTGGTTAACCGCATCAAAACCTGGCAGGACAACGGCGGGGCACTTGCCGAGTGCGCCATTCTCTACCGCAGCAACGCCCAGTCGCGTGTGCTGGAAGAGGCGTTATTGCAGGCGAGTATGCCGTACCGTATTTACGGCGGGATGCGCTTCTTCGAACGTCAGGAAATCAAAGATGCGCTCTCGTATCTGCGCCTGATTGCCAACCGCAACGACGACGCGGCCTTTGAGCGTGTGGTGAATACACCAACACGGGGTATTGGTGACCGGACGCTGGACGTGGTACGTCAGACATCGCGCGATCGCCAGTTAACACTCTGGCAGGCGTGCCGTGAACTGTTGCAGGAAAAAGCCCTCGCCGGACGTGCAGCCAGCGCCTTGCAACGGTTTATGGAATTAATCGACGCCTTAGCGCAGGAAACTGCCGATATGCCTCTACATGTACAGACTGACCGGGTAATTAAAGACTCCGGCCTGCGCACCATGTACGAGCAGGAGAAGGGCGAAAAAGGCCAGACGCGTATCGAAAACTTAGAGGAACTGGTGACGGCAACGCGCCAGTTCAGCTACAACGAAGAAGACGAAGATTTAATGCCTCTGCAGGCGTTCCTCTCCCATGCGGCACTGGAAGCAGGTGAAGGGCAGGCGGATACCTGGCAGGATGCGGTGCAGTTGATGACGCTACACTCGGCGAAAGGTCTGGAGTTTCCGCAGGTGTTTATCGTTGGTATGGAAGAGGGCATGTTCCCAAGCCAAATGTCGCTGGATGAAGGCGGGCGTCTGGAAGAAGAACGCCGTCTGGCCTACGTTGGCGTAACCCGCGCGATGCAGAAACTGACGCTGACCTACGCGGAAACTCGCCGTCTGTATGGCAAAGAGGTTTACCATCGCCCGTCGCGCTTTATTGGCGAGCTGCCGGAAGAGTGTGTGGAAGAGGTGCGCCTGCGCGCCACGGTAAGCCGCCCGGTCAGCCATCAGCGGATGGGGACGCCAATGGTCGAGAATGACAGCGGCTACAAACTCGGCCAGCGCGTGCGCCACGCCAAGTTTGGTGAAGGCACTATCGTCAATATGGAAGGCAGCGGCGAGCATAGCCGTTTGCAGGTGGCATTCCAGGGCCAGGGAATTAAATGGCTGGTGGCAGCTTACGCCCGGCTGGAGACGGTGTAATTTATGATTCCGTTGCGGGATGAGGTGCTGCGCACCTTATTCGGCCTACAGAAATGGCACCCGGTAGGCCGGATAAGGCGTTTACGCCGCATCCGGCATCAGCACCTTACTTAGCGCACTTCTTCACATTAATATTCCAGTCAGCACCAGACGCAACCTGATGTTTCTGCGCGAAATTATCCATATTCAGCGCCACGGAAACATTCAATAAGCTGTTCAGATAGACCATCGGCTGGCCTTCCGGCACATCGCCGAAGCTGGCGACATACGGCATTTTCCCTTCGTATTTTTTCTCGGAACCTTCGGAAATGGTCACACATAACGTATCGTTGAGTTTGATCCCCGCCTGATTCAACAACTCGTCGCTGATATTGCTCCAGACGTTACCGTACTGAATATCAAGAATCGGGATATTGCCCTTCACTTCACCTTTTGTCGCTTTCGCTTTCTGATAAGGCAGTTCGACAACTTTTGCAGGAAGCTCCGGCCCCACCTGCTCGAACGTGATCGCTCCGGAAGCCAGACGCGCACCGGTGTAGGCATATACATCGCGACCGTGGAAGGTATATGACTTTTCAGAACCTTTCAGGCGGTTGGTTTTTTCATCTATTTGCCGGACGCTCTCAATACCCAGCGATTCCGCCACCAAAGTGAGCGTACCGTTGTCTGGTGAAACGAAGTACTGACCGTTTTTGGTTTTCAGCACCACCGATTTACGGTCAGTGCCTACGCCCGGATCGACCACACTGACAAACACCGAACCTTGCGGCCAGTAACTGGCAGTCTGATACAGGCGATAAGCACCTTCCCAGATGTTATACGGTGGAATTTCGTGGGTTAAATCAAAGATTTTAAGATTATGGTCAACGCCGAAAGCGACGCCTTTCATCGCCGAGACGGCCCCATCTTTCAGGCTAAAATCCGTTTGTAAAATCAAAGCGTTATCCGCATAAGCGGACGATGATCCCAGACACGTTAATAAAAATAACGTTGCGAGCGTTTTTTTCATTTTTGTTTCCCTTCATTTATCTGATGATTTTCCTGCTGTGTAGCCAGCCCCAGTTTGTCTGGCCTCCTCGAGTGTACAATGCTTAACTTTTCCGCTCGACGGAAATCATGGTAACAAAAGGATAGCGTTGCCACGGGATTGCCCCGCCTTTCACATACATATGTGAAATCGTGCCATCAAGATAAAGCAGCTGCTCGACGTCCAGTTTCGCTTTGGCATAACAGGCAAAATCATAAAAATTTGTCGCCTGCTGGCTCAACAAAAACACAGCGTTCCCTTGTTTATTAATCCCCACACCGTTACGGATTTTGCGTGAGGCGACGTTGGGATGAATACGCGGATTAATTACGCCATTTTCCATCAGCATTGGCCCTGACTGCACCGCAAACTGAATCTCTTTACTGGCTTTAAAGGCATCCAAACGAACGATGCCGACTTTATTTCCCGCAACATAAAAAACGCCGCCAGGACGGATAAAGAAATTACCTTCCCCCGAGGCGAGATTTAACGCCACTTTCTGCTGACCGTTTTCGATGTACAAACCGAGCGGCGCATAGCTTTCATCATAGATGCCGCCGTTCATCACCATCTGAACCTGATCCTGATTATTAACATCAGCCAGCAGCGCATGTAACGTTCCCCACGCTTCGCCATTGGCTTTTTGCCAGTACATTTTCACCCGTTCGGTTTGAGGATTAACGGTATACGCCTGCACAGTCAGCGTTGGGTCAGAGAGTGCGCAGTCATCAGCAGCAACAGCAAACAAGGGGAGCAAGGTGAGAGCGAGAAAAATCCGTTTGAGATTCAAGGTGATCATTCCTTTACCAATGAGTAGCCGATGCGCCATTATAGGTCCTGGATGTGGGATTTTTTTATCCTGTTAATGACCTTGACGAGTACCAAAAAGCGCGAAGTTCAACTATTGTTCTGTGGTGTTCTGTTGCGTGTTGACGGCAAAATTTTGCTGGCGTAACATGCGCGCACGATCACTCTAAGAGGACATTCGCCTTGGACACACCCAGTAGATACTGGCTCATTATCCTGTCATCCAGGATCAACTCCTAAGGCTATCCCCTTTTGCTGATAGCCTTAGCGGTTGTCAGCGACCTCAATTTTCCCGTCGCGCTGAGTCAGGCTGTTTAATGGTCTGAAACCCAATTTGTTTCTGTGTGCCCACCGAACTGTCCGATATTTTAAGCATTGGGAGTCCCGGTCATGCTGAGCGCATTTCAACTGGAAAATAACCGACTGACCCGGCTGGAAGTCGAAGAGTCACAACCCCTTGTAAATGCAGTATGGATTGATCTTGTCGAACCGGATGACGACGAGCGACTGCGCGTACAATCTGAACTTGGCCAGAGCCTGGCAACTCGCCCGGAACTGGAAGACATCGAAGCATCGGCGCGTTTCTTTGAAGACGATGACGGCCTGCATATTCACTCCTTCTTCTTCTTTGAAGATGCGGAAGATCACGCCGGTAACTCTACTGTAGCATTTACCATCCGCGATGGTCGTCTGTTTACACTGCGTGAACGCGAGCTGCCTGCATTTCGTCTGTATCGTATGCGCGCCCGCAGCCAGTCGATGGTAGACGGTAACGCTTACGAGCTGCTGCTGGATCTGTTCGAAACCAAAATCGAACAGTTAGCGGATGAAATTGAAAACATCTACAGCGATCTGGAGCAACTGAGCCGGGTGATTATGGAAGGGCGTCAGGGCGATGAGTACGACGAGGCACTCTCCACATTGGCAGAACTGGAAGATATCGGCTGGAAAGTTCGCCTGTGTCTGATGGATACCCAGCGCGCGCTCAACTTCCTGGTACGTAAAGCACGCTTACCGGGTGGGCAACTGGAGCAGGCGCGTGAAATCCTGCGAGATATCGAATCCCTGCTGCCGCATAACGAATCCTTGTTCCAGAAGGTGAACTTCCTGATGCAGGCGGCGATGGGCTTTATCAACATCGAGCAGAACCGCATCATCAAGATCTTCTCGGTGGTATCCGTCGTGTTCCTGCCGCCAACGCTGGTTGCTTCCAGCTACGGGATGAACTTTGAGTTTATGCCAGAGTTGAAGTGGAGCTTCGGCTACCCGGCAGCGATTATCTTTATGATCCTCGCAGGCCTGGCACCGTATCTGTACTTTAAGCGCAAGAACTGGCTGTAAAAAGAAGGCGGTGGCTTAGCCTGGCTAAGCCACCTGTTATTCAAAGGCTCCAGGTATTTAACCCTTTTACTTCTTTCTCATAGAACCATTTGTTCGTGTTAACAGCAACATAGGCTGCTACGGCAATTCCCAGAATGTTAACGCCAATTAGTGCACCAACAAATAGAGATAGAATACCAAGTAATAGAACTATAATTGCTTTTTTCCATAATCCCAGGACAAATAAATATATCCAGGAACAGAAGAAAGCAATGAAATTCATTTGAATAGTTAAGCGTTGTCTTACTTTTAATGCTTTAAATGCTGCTTTATATTCTGGTGTTGCCCCCCAGAATCCAGGAAAACCATGTTGATCATAAAAATTAAATCGATATTTCCATTTTTCACTTAATGAACCATCGTTCATATATTCCTTACTCATAAATACTCCGTACTATTGTTTTGATGAATCAGTAGGTGCAAGCATTAGCATACTGAAAGTGGAAAAGTAGAAAATTAAAAAAATCATCGAACCATTGCCTGAACAGGCAAAATCTTCGGCTATCATTGTGATGATAGAGATGATATATACTGCTAATGTACCAAAAACATAAGTTTTTATATATATGAAACCACTATCACGGAGTCGTTGGCAATTCATATTGATGACGAGATAATGGAGTGCGATGGTAGAGACTATAACAAGAAAACCAGCTTCCCCATCGTTAAAAAAAACAATAAGAAAGGCAAAAATGAAATTTATTAAAATAAAGGAAAATATATATCGGCGTCTGGAAATCTTACCGTTCGATGTTGGGATAAACATACGTAACATAAATTTTACATCCTTGTGTGAGTCTCCTGTCAGCATGGCAATATGCCCACTCTCATGCAAGAGCAGGCATATTTTTTCAGAATATATTTATTTTTTATTTGGACGTTCTACGCTGCGTATAAATCGCATCCATCACAAAAATTGCCAGCGCCACCCAAATAAAGGCGAAAGTCACCATCTTATCGGCACCCGGTTTTTCACCATAAAACGTCACAGCCAGCAGGAACATCAGCGTCGGGCCAATGTACTGGAAAAAGCCTAACGTTGAGAGACGCAGGCGTGTCGCAGCGGCGGTAAAACACAACAGCGGTACGGTAGTGACAATACCGGCGGCGATCAGCAGTAAATTCAGCGACATAGGATTTTGCCCCATATGGCTGGTTGAGCTGTCGGCAATAGCAAACAGGTAAATCGCCGCCACGGGCAGCAGCCACATGGTTTCGATTAACATGCCGGTTTGCGCTTCAACGGCAATTTTCTTGCGTACCAGGCCGTAGAAGGCAAAACTAAACGCCAGCCCCAGCGCGATGATTGGCAGCGAACCAAAAGTCCACAGCTGGACCAACACGCCACATATCGCCAGAATCACCGCCAGCCATTGCATCCGGCGGAATCGCTCACCGAGGAAAATCATCCCCAGCACTATATTCACCAGCGGATTAATAAAGTACCCAAGACTGGCTTCCAGCATATGGTGGTTATTCACCGCCCAGATAAACAGTAGCCAGTTGCCGCCAATCAGCACGGCAGAGACTGCCAGCATAAAAATTTTCTGTGGCGTCTGAATCAGCGTCTTTAAATAGGACCACTGGCGGCAGATGCTCATCAGCACCACCATAAAGAAAAACGACCAGATCACGCGATGCGTCAGGATCTCATCGGCGGGCACGTAGTAAATCAGCTTGAAGTACGCTGGGGCGATACCCCAAATAAAATAAGCGGCAAGAGCGAGTAATACGCCCTGCCGCGTTTGTTTTGCATCCATTGGAAAACTCATTTTTTGTTGTTGATAGCAGTTGACCTGCTCAGTTTGCTGACAAAGTGTGCTTTGTTCATGCCGGATGCAGCGTTAACGCCTTATTCAGCCTACAAAACCATGCAAATTCAATATATTGCATTTCTCTGGTAGGCCTGATAAGCGTAGCGCATCAGGCAATTTTGCGTTTGTCATAAGTCTCAGCAGTTTACCTGCTTTTATGTATTCAACCTACCATATAGGTGGCGGTAGCACTGGCAATATAAAGCTGTTCTTCATTGTGCAGTTCAACGCGGGCGACGGCGACTTTATTACCCGCACGCAGCAGGCTACTGGTAGCTGTAAAACGCTCGCCTCTGCCTGGACGTAGATAATCGACGCGAAGATCAATTGTCCCCATCCGCGATAGCCGCTGGCGCAGTTCATCCTCACTGATGGTTTCGTGGCGGGTTAAGGTGCTACCTACACACACCAGACCCGCGGCGACGTCCAGCGCCGACGCAATGACCCCACCGTGCAAAATGCTTTGCGCCCAGTTACCAACCATCATCGGCTGATTTTTAAAGGCTAGCTGTGCAAATTCTTTTTCGTAACGCTCCAGCTCCATCCCCAATGCGCGGTTAAATGGCATGTGATAAACAAACATTTCACCCACTAATTTCAGGGCTTGTTCGGCGGTCAGTACGGCAGACATATCATCCTTACACTTCATTGGTTAATGAAATGTTGATTTTATGCGTCTTTGTTGTTGGTTTCTACTTTAGGAAGGGATAACTAACGGCAATTGAGTTAAGTATGTAAAATAGCCCGCAGAAAAAATATTCATCTAATCAATAATTCGTTACGGAGAACACGATCGATGCGGACTCTACTGGGCTGCTTGTTGCCGATGTGTATGCTGCCGATAGTGGCAAATGCGCAAGAGGCAACGGTGAAAGATGTGCATGACGCGCCAGCAGTACGTGGCAGCATTATCGCCAATATGTTGCAGGAGCATGACAATCCTTTCACCCTTTATCCTTACGACACCAACTACATCATCTACACCCAAACCAGCGATCTGAATAAAGAAGCTATTGCCAGTTACGACTGGGCAGAAAACGCGCGTAAGGATGAAGTAAAGTTCCAGTTGAGCCTGGCGTTTCCGCTGTGGCGGGGGATTTTGGGGCCAAACTCTGTACTGGGCGCTTCCTACACCCAGAAATCCTGGTGGCAGCTTTCTAATAGCGATGAGTCATCACCGTTTCGTGAAACCAACTATGAACCGCAATTGTTCCTCGGGTTCGCCACCGATTACAGCTTTGCAGGCTGGACGCTGCGCGATGTAGAGATGGGTTATAATCACGACTCTAACGGACGTTCTGACCCAACTTCCCGTAGTTGGAACCGTATCTACACCCGCCTGATGGCAGAGAACGGTAACTGGCTGGTAGAAGTGAAGCCGTGGTATGTCGTCGGTAATACGGACGATAACCCGGACATCACCAAATATATGGGTTACTACCAGCTTAAAATTGGTTATCACCTCGGTGATGCTGTGCTGAGCGCGAAAGGGCAGTACAACTGGAACACCGGTTATGGTGGTGCGGAGTTAGGCTTAAGCTACCCGATCACCAAACATGTGCGTCTTTATACCCAAGTCTACAGCGGCTATGGCGAATCGCTCATCGACTATAACTTTAACCAGACCCGCGTCGGTGTGGGAGTTATGTTAAACGACCTGTTCTGATGTGAGTTGATTGAAAGGCAAATCTGGAATCCAGCATCCAGGATTACCCTCTCAGAGACTAAAAGCATTGCAGTTTCTCGCGCAGGCGCTGAAAATAGCGCCTGTTTTTATTTCAGGCAATCGGGGTGAATGTGGCGCAGGCGGAAGTGTTGAATCTGGAGTCCGGAGCTAAGCAGGTTTTACAAGAAACCTTTGGCTACCAACAGTTTCGCCCTGGTCAGGAAGAGATTATCGACACCGTACTTTCCGGTCGCGATTGCCTGGTCGTCATGCCCACTGGTGGCGGAAAATCCCTTTGCTATCAAATTCCTGCCTTATTGCTAAACGGCCTTACCGTGGTTGTTTCACCGCTGATTTCGTTGATGAAAGATCAGGTGGATCAACTGCAAGCCAACGGCGTGGCGGCGGCGTGCCTTAACTCGACGCAAACCCGAGAGCAGCAACTTGAAGTGATGACAGGCTGCCGTACCGGGCAAATTCGTCTGCTCTATATCGCGCCGGAACGCCTGATGCTGGATAACTTCCTTGAGCATCTGGCGCACTGGAATCCGGTGTTATTAGCCGTTGATGAAGCGCACTGTATCTCCCAGTGGGGCCACGATTTCCGCCCGGAATATGCCGCGCTCGGTCAGCTGCGTCAGCGTTTTCCGACGCTGCCGTTTATGGCGCTAACCGCCACCGCCGACGACACCACGCGGCAGGATATCGTGCGCCTGCTGGGGCTGAACGATCCGCTAATTCAAATCAGTAGTTTTGACCGTCCGAATATTCGCTACATGCTGATGGAGAAGTTCAAACCGCTCGATCAGTTGATGCGTTACGTGCAGGAACAGCGGGGAAAGTCGGGCATTATCTACTGCAACAGTCGGGCGAAAGTAGAAGACACAGCCGCGCGTCTGCAAAGTAAAGGAATTAGCGCGGCGGCGTATCATGCCGGCCTGGAAAACGATGTTCGCGCCGATGTGCAGGAGAAATTCCAGCGCGATGACCTGCAAATTGTGGTGGCGACGGTGGCGTTCGGCATGGGCATCAACAAGCCGAACGTCCGCTTCGTGGTGCATTTTGATATTCCGCGCAATATCGAATCCTATTATCAGGAAACCGGTCGCGCCGGGCGTGATGGCCTGCCCGCGGAAGCGATGCTGTTTTACGATCCGGCTGATATGGCGTGGCTGCGCCGTTGTCTGGAAGAGAAGCCGCAAGGGCAATTGCAGGATATCGAGCGCCACAAACTCAATGCGATGGGCGCATTTGCCGAAGCGCAAACCTGCCGCCGTCTGGTGTTGCTGAACTATTTTGGCGAAGGTCGTCAGGAACCATGTGGTAACTGCGATATCTGCCTCGATCCGCCGAAACAGTACGATGGTTCGACCGATGCGCAGATTGCCCTTTCCACTATCGGTCGCGTAAATCAGCGGTTTGGGATGGGTTATGTGGTGGAAGTGATTCGTGGTGCTAATAACCAGCGTATCCGCGACTATGGTCATGACAAACTGAAAGTCTATGGTATGGGCCGTGATAAAAGTCATGAGCACTGGGTGAGCGTGATCCGCCAGCTGATTCACCTCGGCCTGGTGACGCAAAATATTGCCCAGCACTCCGCGTTACAGCTGACAGAAGCCGCTCGCCCGGTACTGCGTGGCGAATCCTCTTTGCAACTTGCCGTGCCGCGTATTGTGGCGCTCAAACCGAAAGCGATGCAGAAATCGTTCGGCGGCAACTATGACCGTAAACTGTTCGCTAAATTACGCAAACTGCGTAAATCGATTGCCGATGAAAGCAATGTCCCGCCGTACGTGGTGTTTAACGACGCAACCTTAATTGAGATGGCGGAACAGATGCCGATCACCGCCAGCGAAATGCTCAGCGTTAACGGCGTTGGGATGCGCAAGCTGGAACGCTTTGGTAAACCGTTTATGACGCTTATCCGCGCGCATGTTGACGGCGACGACGAAGAGTAGTCAGCGGCATAAAAAAGTGCCAGGATGAAGATTCCGTAAACGTTTTCCCCGCGAGTCAATTGTATGTTGATGTTATTCCTCACCGTTGCCATGGTGCACATCGTGGCGCTTATGAGCCCCGGTCCCGATTTCTTTTTTGTCTCTCAGACCGCCGTTAGTCGTTCCCGTAAAGAAGCGATGATGGGTGTGCTGGGCATTACCTGCGGCGTAATGGTTTGGGCTGGGATTGCGCTGCTTGGCCTGCATCTGATTATCGAAAAAATGGCCTGGCTGCATACGCTGATTATGGTAGGTGGTGGCCTGTATCTCTGCTGGATGGGTTATCAGATGCTGCGTAGTGCACTGAAAAAAGAGGTTGTTTCTGCACCTGCGCCACAGGTAGAACTGGCGAAAAGTGGGCGCAGTTTCCTGAAAGGTTTACTGACCAATCTCGCCAATCCGAAAGCGATTATCTACTTTGGCTCGGTGTTCTCGCTGTTTGTCGGCGATAACGTCGGCACCACCGAACGCTGGGGCATTTTCGCGCTGATTATTGTCGAAACGCTGGCATGGTTTACCGTCGTTGCCAGCCTGTTTGCCCTGCCGCAAATGCGCCGTGGTTATCAACGTCTGGCGAAGTGGATTGATGGTTTTGCCGGGGCATTATTTGCCGGATTTGGCATTCATTTGATTATTTCGCGTTGATGCCAGACGCGTCATCAGAGTAAGTCGGATAAGGCGTTTACGCCGCATCCGACATTATTTTTCAAGCGTGTCTCGCCGATGCCAACAGCGCTCCCACCAGCATAAACAGCGAGCCGAAAATCTTATTCAATGCCTTCATTTGTTTCGGCCCTTTTATCCATAACGCGATCCGTTGGGCGAGGGTGGCGTAACCGATCATCACAATAATATCGACCACAATGGTGGTGACGCCGAGCACGATATACTGCATAACTTGCGGCTGCTGCGGCATGATGAATTGCGGAAATAGCGCTGCCAGAAACACAATACTTTTGGGATTGGTGAGATTCACAAACACGGCCCGTTGGTACAGATGACGCCGTGATTGGGTCGGGGTCAGCGATTTAAGGTCAATTGCACCAGCGGCGCGCCACTGCTGGATCCCCAGCCAAATCAGGTAAGCCGCTCCCGCCCACTTCAACACTTCAAACGCAATCAATGAGCGGGAAAATAGCGTCCCCAATCCCACGCCAACCAGCACGATATGAATCGCCAGCCCGGTTTGCAAACCAGCAATAGACGCCACTGCACCACGATAACCGTGGTTAAGGGAAGTGGTCATGGTATTGATTGCGCCAGAGCCTGGCGACAAGCTTAAAATGATCGATGTCAGCAGGTAGGCAAACCACCATTCTAAAGTCATGATGAACTCCCGGTGTGTCTATTTTTGTGCCACAATACGCTACTGTCGCAGCGTTGTGTCAGGCACGCTTAAAAAAACGATTTTACGTGGTTTAAGAGGCTGATTACCCGATGTTTCAGCAGCAAAAAGACTGGGAAACAAGAGAAAAAGCGTTTGCTGCTTTTACCATGGGACCGCTGACTGATTTCTGGCGTCAGCGTGATGAAGCAGAGTTTACTGGTGTGGATGACATTCCGGTGCGCTTTGTCCGTTTTCGCGCGCAGCACCATGACCGGGTGGTCGTCATCTGTCCAGGGCGCATTGAGAGCTACGTAAAATATGCGGAACTGGCTTATGACCTGTTTCAACTGGGGTTTGACGTATTAATCATCGACCATCGCGGGCAAGGGCGTTCTGGTCGTCTGTTAGCCGATCCACATCTCGGCCATGTTAATCGCTTTGATGATTATGTTGATGATTTGGCGGCGTTCTGGCAACAAGAGGTCCAGCCAGGTCCGTGGCGTAAACGCTATATACTGGCCCACTCGATGGGCGGCGCAATCTCCACTCTGTTCCTGCAACGCCATCCTGGCGTGTGCGATGCCATTGCACTGACCGCGCCAATGTTTGGTATTGTGATTCGCATGCCGTCATTTATGGCGCGGCAGATCCTAAACTGGGCCGAAGCGCACCCACGTTTTCGCGATGGCTATGCGATAGGCACCGGGCGCTGGCGCGCCTTGCCGTTTACCATCAACGTGCTTACCCACAGCAGGCAGCGATATCGGCGCAATCTACGCTTCTATGCTGATGACCCAACGATTCGTGTCGGCGGGCCGACATACCATTGGGTACGCGAAAGTATTCTGGCCGGAGAACAGGTGTTAGCCGGAGCAGGTGATGACGCCACGCCAACGCTTCTCTTGCAGGCTGAAGAAGAGCGCGTGGTGGATAACCGCATGCACGACCGTTTTTGTGAACTTCGCGCCGCTGCGGGCCACCCTGTAGAAGGAGGTCGACCGTTGGTAATTAAAGGTGCGTACCACGAGATCCTTTTTGAAAAGGACGCAATGCGCTCAGTCGCGCTCCACGCCATCGTTGATTTTTTCAACAGGCATAACTCACCCAGCGGAAACCGCTCTACAGAGGTTTAAATTTCTTATGTACCAGGTTGTTGCGTCTGATTTAGATGGCACGTTACTTTCTCCCGACCATACGTTATCCCCTTACGCCAAAGAAACTCTGAAGCTGCTCACCGCGCGCGGCATCAACTTTGTGTTTGCGACTGGTCGCCACCACGTTGATGTGGGGCAAATTCGCGATAATCTGGAGATTAAGTCTTACATGATTACCTCCAATGGCGCGCGCGTTCACGATCTGGATGGCAATCTGGTTTTTGCTCATAACCTGGATCGCGACATTGCCAGTGACCTGTTTGGCGTAGTCAACGACAATCCGGACATCATTACTAACGTTTATCGCGACGACGAATGGTTTATGAATCGCCACCGCCCGGAAGAGATGCGCTTTTTTAAAGAAGCGGTATTCAAATATGCGCTGTATGAGCCGGGGTTGCTGGAACCAGAAGGTGTCAGCAAAGTGTTCTTCACCAGTGATTCCCATGAAAAACTTCTGCCACTGGAGCAAGCGATTAACGCTCGCTGGGGCGATCGCGTCAATGTCAGTTTCTCTACCTTAACCTGCCTGGAAGTCATGGCTGGCGGCGTTTCAAAAGGCCATGCCCTGGAAGCGGTAGCGAAGAAACTGGGCTACAGCCTGCAAGATTGTATTGCCTTTGGCGATGGAATGAACGATGCCGAAATGCTGTCGATGGCGGGTAAAGGCTGCATTATGGGCAGCGCACATCAACGGCTGAAAGATCTGCATCCAGAGCTGGAAGTGATTGGTACTAACGCCGAAGACGCAGTGCCGCATTATCTGCGTAAGCTCTATTTATCGTAATCGTTCTTTATTTGGTCAGTTGTCAACCTGATACTTCGCTACAATGGATACTCGTTAATCAAAGAGTTTTCCATTGTGGCGCTACTTATCATCACCACGATTCTGTGGGCCTTCTCCTTTAGCTTTTATGGCGAGTACCTTGCGGGCCACGTCGATAGCTATTTTGCGGTGCTGGTGCGCGTTGGCCTGGCGGCACTCGTTTTTCTGCCGTTTCTGCGTACCCGTGGCAATAGCCTGAAAACGGTCGGCCTGTATATGCTGGTGGGCGCGATGCAGCTTGGCGTGATGTATATGCTGAGTTTCCGTGCTTACCTCTACCTGACGGTCTCCGAACTGTTGCTGTTCACCGTGCTGACGCCGCTCTACATCACGCTGATTTATGACATCATGAGCAAGCGCCGCCTGCGCTGGGGCTATGCCTTTAGCGCCTTGCTGGCGGTGATTGGCGCCGGAATTATTCGCTACGATCAGGTCACCGACCATTTCTGGACGGGCCTGCTGCTGGTACAACTCTCCAATATCACTTTTGCCATTGGTATGGTGGGCTATAAACGCCTGATGGAAACTCGCCCGATGCCGCAGCATAACGCCTTTGCGTGGTTCTATCTTGGCGCGTTCCTGGTGGCAGTGATTGCATGGTTCTTGCTGGGAAATGCGCAGAAAATGCCGCAAACCACGTTGCAATGGGGCATTCTGGTGTTTCTTGGCGTGGTGGCTTCCGGGATTGGCTACTTTATGTGGAACTACGGCGCGACGCAGGTGGACGCCGGAACGCTGGGCATTATGAATAATATGCACGTTCCGGCAGGGCTGCTGGTAAACCTGGCTATCTGGCACCAACAGCCGCACTGGCCAACGTTTATTACAGGCGCGCTGGTGATCCTGGCCTCACTGTGGGTGCATCGTAAGTGGGTCGCTCCGCGCTCTTCACAAACGGCAGATGATCGCAGGCGTGATTGCGCGCTGAACGAATAAACGCTTCTGTAATCGGCTGACGCTGCTCGCCATCGCGCACGGCGGCGTACAGTCGGCTCCACAAGCCTTCGCCCAGGGTTTTGGTGACCACCAGACCCTGGCGTTCAAAACTCTCCACTACCCAATGCGGTAGTGCGGCAATACCCATCCGTGCGGCAACCATCTGAATCAACAATAAGGTGTTATCGACGCTTTTCAGTGACGGGCTGACGCCTGCTGGCTGAAGAAAATGCCGCCAGACATCCAGTCGGCTACGCTGCACCGGATAAATCAACAGCGTTTCGCTGGCGAGATCTTCCGGTGTAATACGCGTTTTTGCCGCCAGTGGATGGTCAGGTGCTAACACCAGGCGTACTTCATAATCGAACATCGGCGAATAATGCAGGCCACTGCGCGGCAGAATATCGGACGTCATCACCAGATCCAGCTCGCCCTGTTGCAACGCGGGCTGCGGGTCAAACGTTACTCCTGATTTAAAATCCATCTCCACCTGCGGCCAGTTCTTATGGAAATTTTCTAACGCAGGCGTCAGCCACTGAATACAGCTGTGGCACTCGATGGCGATGCGCAGGCGTGTCTGCTGCGGTTCATTACAGGCTTGCAGTGCCTGGCTGATTTGCGGCAGTACCTGGTTTGCCAGTTGTAGCAGGATTTCTCCCTGCGGTGTAAAGCGAAGCGGCTGGCTTTTACGCACGAATAGCCGGAAGCCAAGACGTTGTTCCAGATCGCTAAACTGGTGAGACAGGGCGGATTGCGTCTGATGCAACGTCGCCGCAGCGGCTGCGAGCGAGCCGCAGTTCCGCAACGCTTGTAGCGTTTTCAGGTGTTTTACTTCGATCATGAAAGTCCTTCACTTCGGCATGAATAATTTGCGCTTGAGGAATATACAGTAACTGGCAAATATGGATGTGTAAACATCTGGACGTCTAAATACTAAAAATTCCACAAGGGGCATATAATGACAATTCTTAATCACACCCTCGGTTTTCCTCGCGTTGGCCTGCGTCGCGAGCTGAAAAAAGCGCAAGAAAGTTATTGGGCGGGGAACTCCACGCGTGAAGAACTGCTGGCAGTAGGGCGTGAATTGCGTGCTCGTCACTGGGATCAACAAAAGCAAGCGGGTATCGACCTGCTGCCGGTGGGCGATTTTGCCTGGTACGATCATGTTCTGACCACCAGCCTGCTGCTGGGTAACGTTCCGGCGCGTCACCAGAACAAAGATGGTTCGGTAGATATCGACACCCTGTTCCGTATTGGTCGTGGACGTGCGCCGACTGGCGAACCTGCGGCGGCAGCGGAAATGACCAAATGGTTTAACACCAACTATCACTACATGGTGCCGGAGTTCGTAAAAGGCCAACAGTTCAAACTGACCTGGACGCAGCTGCTGGAGGAAGTGGACGAGGCGCTGGCGCTGGGCCACAAGGTGAAACCTGTGCTGCTGGGGCCGATTACCTACCTGTGGCTGGGGAAAGTGAAAGGTGAACAGTTTGACCGCCTGAGCCTGCTGAACGACATTCTGCCGGTTTATCAGCAAGTGCTGGCAGAACTGGCAAAACGCGGCATTGAGTGGGTACAGATCGACGAACCAGCTCTGGTACTGGAACTGCCGCAGGCGTGGCTGGATGCATACAAACCCGCTTACGACGCGCTCCAGGGCCAGGTGAAACTGCTGCTGACTACCTATTTTGAAGGCGTCACACCAAACCTCGACACGATTACTGCGCTGCCTGTTCAGGGGCTGCATGTTGACCTCGTGCATGGCAAAGATGACGTTGTTGAACTGCACAAGCGTTTGCCTTCTGACTGGCTGCTGTCTGCTGGTCTTATCAATGGTCGTAACGTCTGGCGCGCCGATCTTACCGAGAAATATGCACAAGTTAAGGATATCGTCGGCAAACGTGATTTGTGGGTAGCTTCTTCCTGCTCACTGCTGCACAGCCCCATCGACCTGAGCGTGGAAACGCGTCTTGATGCAGAAGTGAAAAGCTGGTTTGCCTTCGCCCTGCAAAAATGCCATGAACTGGCGCTGCTGCGCGATGCGCTGAACAGTAGTGACACGGCAGCTCTGGCAGAGTGGAGCGCCCCGATTCAGGCGCGCCGCCAATCTACCCGTGTACATAATCCGGCGGTAGAAAAACGTCTGGCGGCGATCACCGCCCAGGACAGTCAGCGTGCTAATGTCTATGAAGTGCGTGCCGAAGCCCAGCGTGCGCGTTTTAAACTGCCCGCGTGGCCGACCACCACGATTGGTTCCTTCCCGCAAACCACGGAAATTCGTACCCTGCGTCTGGATTTCAAAAAGGGCAATCTTGACGCCAATAACTACCGCACGGGCATTGCGGAACATATCAAGCAGGCCATTGTTGAGCAGGAACGTTTGGGACTGGATGTGTTGGTACATGGCGAGGCCGAGCGTAACGACATGGTGGAATACTTTGGTGAGCATCTCGACGGTTTTGTCTTTACGCAAAACGGTTGGGTACAGAGCTACGGTTCCCGCTGCGTGAAGCCACCGATTGTTATTGGTGACGTTAGCCGCCCGGCACCGATTACCGTGGAGTGGGCATCGTTCGCGCAATCGCTGACTGATAAACCGGTGAAAGGGATGCTGACGGGCCCGGTGACGATTCTCTGCTGGTCGTTCCCGCGTGAAGATGTCAGCCGTGAAACCATCGCCAAACAAATTGCGCTGGCGCTGCGTGATGAAGTGGCGGACCTGGAAGCGGCAGGGATTGGTATCATCCAGATTGACGAACCGGCACTGCGCGAAGGTTTACCGCTGCGTCGCAGCGACTGGGATGCTTATCTCCAGTGGGGCGTGGAGGCTTTCCGTATCAACGCCGCCGTAGCGAAAGATGAAACGCAAATCCACACTCACATGTGTTATTGCGAGTTCAACGACATCATGGATTCGATTGCGGCGCTGGATGCAGACGTCATTACCATTGAAACTTCGCGTTCCGACATGGAGTTGCTGGAGTCGTTTGAAGAGTTTGATTATCCGAATGAAATTGGCCCAGGCGTCTATGACATTCACTCGCCAAACGTACCGAGTGTGGAATGGATTGAAGCCTTGCTGAAGAAAGCGGCAAAACGCATTCCGGCAGAGCGTCTGTGGGTCAACCCGGACTGCGGCCTGAAAACGCGTGGCTGGCCAGAAACCCGCGCCGCGCTGGCAAACATGGTGCAGGCGGCGCAGAATTTGCGTCGGGGGTAAATCCAAACCGGGTGGTAATACCACCCGGTCTTTTCTCATTACAGCGACTTCTTGCCACCATACTGCCTGAACCATTCCAGCATTCGCTGCCAGCCGTCTTTCGCTGACTCGGCATGATAGCTCGGACGATAATCGGCGTTGAATGCATGTCCTGCATCCGGGTAAACGATAATCTCTGCTTTCGCGTTTGCTGCCCGCAGCGCCTGGCGCATCGTTTCCACGCTCTCCTGCGGAATGCTGTTATCCTGGCCGCCATATAAGCCGAGAACAGGAGCGTTAAGATCGGTTGCGATATCAACAGGTTGTTTCGGTGAATTCAGTGACTTATCGCCCGTCAGTTTGCCGTACCACGCCACTGCGGCTTTTAACTGTGGATTATGCGCGGCATACAGCCAGGTGATGCGTCCGCCCCAGCAAAATCCGGTGATCATTAAACGATGGACATCGCCGCCGTTGCGTGACGCCCAACTGGCAACATGATCGAGATCGGCCAATACCTGTGAGTCAGGTACTTTTGCCACCAGACCACTTAGCAGCGTTGGGATATCGGCGAAATCATTCGGATCGCCTTCGCGGAAATAGAGTTCTGGTGCGATAGCCAGATACCCCTCCAGCGCCAGACGGCGACAAATATCGCGGATATGTTCATGCACGCCAAAAATTTCTTGCACTACAATGACCACTGGCAGTGGGCCATCGCTCTGCTTTGGGCGAGCATGGTAAGCAGGCATGTTATCCCCTTGTGAAGGGATAGAGGTGAACCCTGCCACAATCGCATCTTCCGGGGTCTGAACGATGGTCGAGGCGAGGGGCGATGCAGCAGGTGCAAATCCAGATTGTTGTGTTGTTGCCATGGTATTCTCCGTACCCTTATAAAAATTTTGCGCAATGTTAACTATAGTCAGCATGCAACAAATCACATTGCCTGAATCGGCTCATCTTTTATGCAACAACACACGGTAAAGAGTTATTTATGTGATTTAAATCACTTTTATCAGGTAAATGCATGCAACACATTTGCGTCATGGTGATGGGTGTCACGAAAAAATGTTAAATCCTTCGGTAAAGTGTCTTTTTGCTTCTTCTGACTAAACCGATTCACAGAGGAGTTGTATATGTCCAAGTCTGATGTTTTTCATCTCGGCCTCACTAAAAACGATTTACAAGGGGCTACGCTTGCCATCGTCCCTGGCGACCCGGATCGTGTGGAAAAGATCGCCGCGCTGATGGATAAGCCGGTTAAGCTGGCATCTCACCGCGAATTCACCACCTGGCGCGCAGAGCTGGATGGTAAACCTGTTATTGTCTGCTCTACCGGTATCGGCGGTCCGTCTACTTCTATTGCTGTTGAAGAGCTGGCACAGCTGGGCATTCGCACTTTCCTGCGTATCGGTACGACGGGGGCTATTCAGCCGCATATTAATGTTGGTGATGTCCTGGTTACCACGGCGTCTGTTCGTCTGGATGGCGCGAGCCTGCACTTCGCTCCGCTGGAGTTCCCGGCTGTCGCTGATTTCGAATGTACGACTGCACTGGTAGAAGCCGCGAAATCCATTGGCGCGACCACCCACATTGGTGTGACTGCTTCTTCTGACACCTTCTACCCGGGCCAGGAGCGTTACGATACTTACTCTGGTCGTGTTGTGCGCCACTTTAAAGGCTCGATGGAAGAGTGGCAGGCGATGGGCGTAATGAACTATGAAATGGAATCTGCAACCCTGCTGACTATGTGTGCAAGTCAGGGCCTGCGCGCGGGTATGGTGGCGGGCGTTATCGTTAACCGCACCCAGCAAGAGATCCCGAACGCCGAGACGATGAAACAAACCGAAAGCCATGCGGTGAAAATCGTAGTGGAAGCGGCGCGTCGTCTGCTGAAATAAAAAAATGCTCCCTGGCTTAGGGGAGCATTCCGATTGTTGTTAACGTGTGCTTTGTTCATGCCGGATGCGGCGTGAACGCCTTATCCTGGCCTACAAAAGCATGCAAATTCAATACATTGCATTTCTGTGGTAGGCCTGATAAGCGCAGCGCATCAGGCAATTTAGCGTTTGTCATCAGTCTCATACTCCCCGACTTCGGAGAGCGATATCTGTTACTGACGCCGTAAGCGCATAATTTTGCGGATTATTGGCGTCAGCAGCGTAAAGGCTGCCAGAGTCAGCAATGCCAGGGTGATCGGTCGGGTATACAGAAAGTCGAGTGACCCACCCGAAAGCGACAGCGCCCGGCGAAAATTACTTTCTGCCATTGGCCCCATAATCAATGCCAGGACCACTGGCGACGCCGGATATCCCCCTTTCTGCATGAAATAGCCCACTACGCCCGCAATCAGCATAATGCCGACATCAAACAGGCTATTGTTCAGCGCATAAGTCCCAACAACACAAAGCGCGAGGATCATCGGCGTGAGAATATTGCCGGGGATTTTCACCACGTTGCCGATGACTTTCAAAGAGAGCAGCCCAAGCACTAGCAGCATGAAGTAACAGAAGATCATGCCGACAAACAGCGTATAAACCATATCGCCGTGGTCGGTAAACATCAGTGGACCTGGCTGCATCCCTTGTAACGTTAACGCGCCCAGCATGATGGCGGTTACCGCATCGCCAGGGATCCCTAGCGTCAGCATAGGTAACAAGGCGCCACCGGTGCAGCCATTCGCGCCTGCCTCACAGGAGGCCACCGCCTTAATCTCACCCTTACCAAAGTTTTCAGGCGTCTTACTGAAACGACGAGTTTCGTTATAGGCAACAAAAGCTGCAATATCCGCTCCCGCACCGGGGATCATGCCGATAAAAACCCCTAATCCTGATGAGCGCAAAATGGTTAATGCGATGCGACGTAGCGTTTGCCAGGGCAGTAACAGACTGCCGATAGCCACCTTCGCGCCCTGACGAATTTGCTGGTTTTGCTCCATAGAGCGGAATGCCTCTGAAGCAGCAAATAAACCAATCATCACCGGGATAAATGGCACATTCATCAGCTCCACAAATCCACCTGTAAACCGTGGAAAACCGCCCATTGGATCCAGGCCTATCGTTGCGATCAGCAATCCGCCAACTCCGGCAATCAGTCCTTTAATCAACGACTCGCCGGAAATACTGGCAATAATACTCAGCCCGAAGGTTGCCAGGGCGAAGGACTCTGAAGCACTAAACTTCAACGCCCAACTGGCAAGTACCGGAGAGAGAAACATCAGCACAATAATGCTGATTGTTCCGCCGCTAAAGGAAGAGAACGTGGCGGCACTCAACGCCAGCCCGGCTTTTCCCTGCTTCGTCAGCTCATAACCGTCAATTGCGGTGGCTGCGGCTGCGGGTGTGCCTGGAATTTTGAGCAAAATTGCGGTGATAGAACCGCCATAGACGCCGCCAAAAAAGACGCCGCAAATCATCAACAAGCCAGAAACAGGCTCCATGCCGTAGGTGAAAGGCAGTAAAATCGCCACCCCCATGGTCGCTGTTAAACCGGGCAGGGCGCCAATCACAATACCCAGCATCACCCCAAACGTGGCAAACAGCAGCGCCTGAGGATTACTGAGTAATGTCGAAAAACCCTGAGTTAAAAGTTCACTTTCAAACATTGCCGGCCCCTGTTATTCGAAAAATGTGCCGACAGGCAATGGCACCTGTAACGCTTCGACGAACAGCAACCAGAGGATTGCCGTTAACAAGAGCGCAATACCCGGTGTGAGTACCCATCGCCTGTAGCCCATCAACGTCATAATGACGATGAGGAAAACAGGAGTAGTAATGAGATAACCGCAGTAGCTCATCGCCACAATATAAAACGCGGTTGCCGCAATTCCCGTTGCCGTTTTCCTGAATGCCGGTTTTTCCTGTGCGTTGGCGCAAGATTCTGGTTTTGCCAGCAAAAGATCGCGTATCACCAGCAAGACAGCGAGCACAATCAGGGCGCAGGCATAGAAGGTAGGGAAGGCACTTGCACCGGGATCCGTTTCAATGGCAGTTGCTGGAAAATCAGCGGCATTAATCATCACTGTGCCAGCAACTACGCAAAGTAACAGCGCCACCACCACGGTGGATGAAAGGCGCTTGCGGTGCGGTACGGCGAGTTGAGCAACAGACTGTTTTGTGTTCATCGACCGTACCTCGGGATTATTTTTTCAGGCCCAGGCGAGTTAGCAGCTCGTCAAAATACTGTTCCTGCTCGCTGATTTGGGTCTGGAAGCTGGCGCCATCAAGCCATGCATAGTTGAGATTCAACTTTTGCAGAGCATCCTGAAATACAGGCTCTTCAGCCGTCTCTTTTGCTGCCTTCGCCAGAACATCCACCACATCCTGCGGCGTTTTTTGCGACACAATCAGACCGCGCCAGGTGCCGATGGAGAGATCAACGCTTTTCTCTTTTAACGTCGGTACGTCAGGCATGGCTTTCACACGCTCATCCGCCATCACCACCAGTGTCTTCAGCTTGCCACCTTTCACATGGTTGATAACTTCACCTGGGCTTACAGAAACCGCTTCAATGTGCCCGCCTAACAGACCTGTAATGGCAGGGGCTGCGCCGTCATAAGGGACATGAGAAAACTTCGCGCCCGTTTTGTCTTCCAGAGCAGCCGCCGCCAGATGCCAGATAGCCCCGGTGCCTGAGTTACCAATGCGTACTTTTCCGGGATTCGCTTTGGCGTAAGTCATAAATTCGTCATAGCTATTCCACGGCGCATCGGCACGGACGGTGATAGCCGCCGGATCCGCATTCAGACGGGCGATGGGTTTGAAGTCGCTGGTTTTAAAACGCACCATTCCGAGGCCGGGAAGGGTGGTCAGTTCAACCGTGCCTAAACCGATTTTGTAACCGTTAGGGCGGGCAGCGGCGATTTCGCTCAGGCCAATAGCGCCGCCACCGCCAGGTTTATTGATAACCCCGATGCTGACGGGTAAATGGTTTTTGGCGGCATCAGCAAAGGCTCGGGCAACCAGATCCGTACCGCCTCCGGCAGCGTAGGGTACGACTAACTCGATCTGTTTGGTTGGGTAGGAAGCCGCCTGTACGGGTGCAGTGCTGAGGGCAGCGCCTGCAAGAAGTACCATCGCAGCCATTTTTTTCGGTAAGGTAAGATGTTTTATCATTGGTTTTATATCCTTATTTATCAGTTAGTTATTATTTAAATTGTTCCATGCGTTCATAAACAGCACTGCATTTTCATAGACCTGCTCTGGCGTCATGCCGGGGCGATATAGCGCAGAACCGAGGCCGAAGCCGTTTGCGCCGTGACTCAGATAACGCGCCATGGTTTCCGGTGTGATACCGCCAACCGGTAACATCGGAACGGATTGCGGAATAACCGCACGCCAGGCTTTGGTGACTTCTGGCGTAATTTGTTCGGCCGGGAACAGCTTGATGGCATTGGCGCCGTGTTCAATGGCAGCAAAGGCTTCAGTGGGCGTAGCGACGCCAGGCGCGCAATACATACCCAGCGCACGGGCGCGACGGATCACCGCAGTATCGCAATGCGGCATCACGATAATCTGGCCTCCAGCCTCTTTAACCGCGACCACCTGCTCTACTGAAAGCACAGTTCCGGCTCCGACCAGGCAGTCCTTAGGCAGGGCGTCGCGCAGTATACTGATACTTTGCAACGGCTCCGGCGAGTTCATGGGGATCTCAATCAGGCGGAATCCGGCGGCGTACAGCTTTTCACCGATGGCGACAATCTCATCCGGTTTCACGCCGCGTAAAATGGCGACTAACCCGGTTTTTTGCAAAAGCGTATTAAATGGCATGAGTACATTCCCTGGCGTTGGTGGAGAGTAACCCGGCAGCGTGGGCGATTCGCCATAATCCCTGTTCAGTGGCATTAGGAATGGCGTGAAGCTGTCTGTCGGGAAAAACGTGGCTGAACGCCCGTGAATAGCGGCTGTTCAGGGTGGCGCTACCGATTAAGGCGATCGGCGTTGTGGCGGGTAAATCACGCAGCAAGCTGGATGCCAGACCACATAATTCATGGCCTATCAGTAATCCAGAAAGATAATCTCCCTGTGAGGACGGCGTAAGATTATCGGTCAGCAAGCGCGAACGGGTCGAAAACAGCGTCGATAATAATCCGGTCTGATGATGCTCCAGTGCCGCTGTCAGTCCTTGGGCAAAGGCATCCCAGTGCGGCTCATCTCCCGAATGCATGGTGGCGCCAAGAATCGAATGGCGGGATAAAACATCAAATAATTCGCCCGTCATAAAGGTTCGGAAATCGGTAATGGTGTTATTTTCAACCACCGCCCATTTCGCATGAGTGCCAGGTAAGCCAATCAGCACCGGCACCCCCTTACGGATTGCGTCTTGCAGAGCAGGTTCCATTGTGATGGCACCGAAGATTTGTGTCTCTTCGCCACGCATCACTTCGGGCATTTCACCTTCTTTAATCACGCCGGGAATGATGTGCAGCATTGTCTGCTGCTGGTGGATAACCGGCGTCAGTTGCTTCGCCAGGCCATCGAGAGTGACCGGGCAAGGTAAATAAGCTGCTGGTTGCCACCCTTGCGCACTGCCGATCATGCCACAAGCCAGAACCGGGCAGGGGGATTGTGCCAGCCAGTCGCCACAGACACGCAAAAATGTATCGTGGAAAGCGTCCTCACGTGTTGCTGCCTGGGAGGGTAATTTCATGATCCCCCAGGGGAATTCACGTTTTTCATGTGGATCTGGTGAGTCACCAAAACGCCATGCCCGAAGCGATGACGTTCCCCAGTCCAGGGCAATAAATGAGGTATTTCCCGACATTAGCCGTTTCCTTTAATCATGGTTTAATTATCTTTGCGGACGTGCTTACCCCAGCCCAGTTCAGCGGAGATCTCTTCTGCACAGGATTTGACGTAAGGTGCCAGTTCTTCCAGGCGCGCCAGCGACATATACGTGGTGGTACTGGCGACAGAAATGGCCGCCACAATTTCATTCCGGGCGTTGTAAATCGGCGCTGCAACGCAACGGATAGTGGGCTCGTTCTCTTCCAGATCAAAAGCAAAACCACTGGCGGCATAACGGCGCATGTTTTGTATAAATGCGCCCAGTTTTGTTTCATCACCACAAGTTAAAAATAGTGTGCGCCACTCTTCTTCTGTTCGGTTGAGGATCAACGCCTTGCCGATGCCGGTGATTGCCAGTGGCATGCGATGGCCTGGGCGTGAGCGCATTTCCAGCCCGCGCTGACTGTTGATCTTCTCCAGATACAGCACTTCGTCGCCTTCAACGATCCCCAGATGCACGGTGTCCAGAGTGTAACGGGCCAGACGTTGCAAAACGGGCTGTGCAACTTCATACAATGAAGTGCTTTCCAGCGCTCTGGCGCCGAGTTCGATCAGTTTGGCGCCCAGTTGGTAGCCCTGAGTTGGGACATGGCGCAGATAGCGTTGCTCCACCAAAACAGAGACTAAACGATGGGTTGTACTCCGCGTCGTGCCGGTGAACTCGCCGATGCTTTTCAGGTCATGGCAACCGTTATAAACAGCATTAATAACCGCCAGTCCGCGTAATAACGTTTGTGCGCCAGCGGTGGTTGAAGAGGTTTCTGCCATAGATGTCTCCTGATGATATTGCCGAGTGTTTCACAGAATAAAGTGGGGAAAAGGTGATGTGTCCCACAATATAAACTTAGTCTCATATTGTGGGATAAAATAAGCAAAATAAACGATCGTTTTGCGTAGCGCCTCGCAGGAAACTTCTTTCAAACTGGACGTTTGTACAGCACAATTCTATTTTGTGCGGGTAAGTTGTTGCGTCAGGAGGCTTTGTGGATTTCTCAATCATTGTTTATGCCATTATTGCGCTGGTCAGTGTGGCCATCGGTTGGCTGTTTGCCAGTTATCAACATGCGCAGCAAAAAGCCGAGCAATTAGCTGAACGTGAAGAGATGGTCGCGGAGTTAAGTGCGGCAAAACAACAAATTACCCAAAGTGAGCACTGGCGTGCAGAGTGTGAATTGCTCAATAACGAAGTGCGTAGTCTGCAAAGTATTAACACCTCGCTGGAGGCAGATCTGCGTGAAGTGACCACGCGGATGGAAGCTGCACAGCAACATGCTGACGATAAAATCCGCCAGATGATCAACAGCGAGCAGCGTTTGAGCGAGCAATTTGAAAATCTCGCCAACCGTATTTTTGAGCACAGTAATCGCCGGGTAGATGAACAAAATCGTCAGAGTCTGAACAACTTGTTATCGCCGCTGCGTGAACAACTGGATGGTTTTCGCCGACAGGTACAGGACAGCTTTGGTAAAGAAGCACAAGAACGCCATACCCTGACCCACGAAATTCGTAATCTACAGCAACTCAACGCGCAAATGGCCCAGGAAGCGATCAACCTGACGCGCGCGCTGAAAGGCGATAACAAAACCCAGGGGAACTGGGGCGAAGTGGTACTGACGCGGGTGCTGGAGGCTTCCGGACTGCGTGAAGGGTATGAATACGAAACCCAGGTAAGCATCGAAAATGATGCTCGCTCGCGGATGCAGCCGGATGTCATCGTGCGGCTGCCGCAGGGGAAAGATGTGGTGATCGATGCCAAAATGACGTTGGTCGCCTATGAACGCTACTTCAACGCGGAAGACGACTACACACGCGAAAGCGCATTGCAGGAGCATATTGCTTCGGTACGTAATCACATCCGCTTACTTGGGCGCAAAGATTATCAACAGCTGCCGGGGCTACGAACGCTGGATTACGTGCTGATGTTTATTCCCGTTGAACCAGCGTTTTTACTGGCGCTTGATCGCCAGCCAGAGCTGATCACCGAAGCGTTAAAGAACAACATCATGCTGGTTAGTCCCACCACGCTGCTGGTGGCGTTGCGTACTATCGCCAACCTGTGGCGTTATGAGCATCAAAGCCGTAACGCCCAGCAAATCGCCGATCGTGCCAGCAAGCTGTACGACAAGATGCGTCTGTTTATTGATGATATGTCCGCGATTGGTCAAAGTCTGGACAAAGCGCAGGATAATTATCGGCAGGCGATGAAAAAACTCTCTTCAGGTCGCGGAAATGTGCTGGCGCAGGCAGAAGCGTTTCGCGGTTTAGGGGTAGAAATTAAACGCGAGATTAATCCGGACTTGGCTGAACAGGCGGTGAGCCAGGATGAAGAGTATCGACTGCGGTCGGTTCCGGGGCAGCCGAATGATGAAGCTTATCAACGCGATGATGAATATAATCAGCAGTCGCGCTAGCCCATTAGGGGTAGTTAAGCCGGGTAGAAATCTAGGGCATCGACGCCCAATCTGTTACACTTCTGGAACAATTTTTTGATGAGCAGGCATTGAGATGGTGGATAAGTCACAAGAAACGACGCACTTTGGTTTTCAGACCGTCGCGAAGGAACAAAAAGCGGATATGGTCGCCCACGTTTTCCATTCCGTGGCATCGAAATATGATGTCATGAATGATTTGATGTCATTTGGTATTCATCGTTTGTGGAAGCGATTCACGATCGATTGCAGCGGTGTGCGTCGTGGGCAGACCGTACTGGATCTGGCTGGCGGTACCGGCGATCTGACGGCGAAATTCTCCCGCCTGGTCGGTGAACCGGGCAAAGTGGTTCTCGCCGATATCAATGAATCCATGCTCAAGATGGGCCGTGAGAAACTGCGCAATATCGGTGTGATTGGCAACGTTGAGTATGTTCAGGCGAACGCAGAGGCGCTGCCGTTCCCGGATAACACCTTTGATTGCATCACCATTTCGTTTGGTCTGCGTAACGTTACCGACAAAGATAAAGCACTGCGTTCGATGTATCGCGTGCTGAAACCGGGCGGCCGCCTGCTGGTGCTTGAGTTCTCGAAGCCGATTATCGAACCGTTAAGCAAAGCCTATGACGCTTACTCCTTCCATGTGCTGCCACGTATTGGCTCGCTGGTGGCGAACGATGCCGACAGCTACCGCTATCTGGCCGAATCCATCCGTATGCATCCCGATCAGGATACGCTGAAAGCCATGATGCAGGATGCCGGATTCGAAAGTGTCGATTATTACAACCTGACGGCTGGCGTTGTGGCGCTGCATCGTGGTTATAAGTTCTGACAGGAGTACGACTATGCCTTTTAAACCTTTAGTGACGGCAGGAATTGAAAGTCTGCTCAACACTTTCCTGTATCGCTCACCCGCGCTGAAAACAGCCCGCTCGCGTCTGCTGGGTAAAGTATTGCGCGTGGAGGTAAAAGGCTTTTCGACGTCGCTAATTCTGGTGTTTAGTGAACGCCAGGTCGATGTGCTGGGCGAATGGTCTGGCGATGCTGATTGCACCGTTATCGCCTACGCCAGCGTGTTGCCGAAACTTCGTGACCGCCAGCAGCTTGCCGCACTAATTCGTAGCGGTGAGCTGGAAGTGCAGGGCGATATTCAGGTGGTACAGAATTTCGTGGCGTTGGCAGATCTGGCAGAGTTCGACCCTGCGGAACTGCTGGCCCCTTATACCGGTGATATTGCCGCCGAAGGCATCAGCAAAGCCCTGCGCGGTGGCGCAAAGTTCCTGCATCACGGTATTAAACGCCAGCAACGTTATGTGGCAGAAGCTATCACCGAAGAGTGGCGTATGGCGCCTGGTCCGCTTGAAGTGGCCTGGTTTGCGGAAGAGACAGCCGCTGTTGAACGTGCCGTTGATGCGTTAATCAAACGGCTGGAAAAACTGGAGGCAGTTTAATGACGCCAGGTGAAGTACGGCGCCTGTATTTCATCATTCGCACTTTTTTAAGCTACGGACTTGATGAACTGATCCCTAAAATGCGTATCACCTTGCCGCTGCGGTTATGGCGATACTCATTATTCTGGATGCCGAATCGGCACAAAGACAAACCATTAGGTGAGCGACTACGACTGGCGCTGCAAGAGCTGGGGCCGGTATGGATCAAGTTCGGGCAGATGTTGTCTACCCGTCGTGACCTTTTCCCGCCGCATATTGCCGATCAGCTGGCGTTATTGCAGGACAAAGTCGCACCGTTTGATGGCAGACTGGCGAAGCAACAGATTGAAGCTGCAATGGGCGGTCTGCCGGTGGAAGCGTGGTTTGACGATTTTGAAATCGAGCCGCTGGCGTCGGCCTCTATCGCCCAGGTTCATACCGCGCGATTGAAATCGAATGGCAAAGATGTGGTAATTAAAGTCATCCGTCCGGACATTTTGCCGGTGATTAAAGCGGATCTGAAACTTATCTACCGCTTGGCTCGCTGGGTGCCGCGTTTGCTGCCGGATGGTCGCCGTCTGCGCCCAACTGAAGTGGTGCGCGAGTACGAAAAGACCTTGATTGATGAATTGAATTTGCTGCGGGAATCTGCCAACGCCATTCAGTTACGACGCAATTTTGAAGACAGCCCGATGCTCTACATCCCGGAAGTTTACCCTGACTATTGCAGCGAAGGGATGATGGTGATGGAGCGCATTTACGGCATTCCCGTTTCTGATGTCGCGGCGCTGGAGAAAAACGGCACTAACATGAAATTGCTGGCAGAACGCGGTGTGCAGGTGTTCTTCACCCAGGTTTTCCGTGACAGCTTTTTTCATGCCGATATGCATCCAGGCAACATCTTCGTAAGCTATGAGCACCCGGAAAACCCGAAATATATCGGTATTGATTGCGGGATAGTCGGCTCGCTAAACAAGGAAGATAAACGCTATCTGGCGGAAAACTTTATCGCCTTCTTTAACCGCGACTATCGCAAAGTGGCAGAGCTGCATGTCGATTCAGGCTGGGTACCGCCAGATACCAACGTTGAAGAGTTCGAATTTGCCATTCGTACCGTTTGCGAACCTATCTTTGAGAAACCGCTGGCGGAAATTTCGTTTGGACATGTGCTGTTAAATCTGTTTAATACGGCGCGTCGCTTCAATATGGAAGTGCAGCCGCAACTGGTGTTACTCCAGAAAACCTTGCTCTATATCGAAGGAGTAGGACGGCAGCTTTATCCGCAGCTCGATTTATGGAAAACTGCAAAACCTTTCCTTGAATCGTGGATTAAAGATCAGGTCGGTATTCCCGCGCTGGTGAGAGCATTTAAGGAAAAAGCGCCGTTCTGGATCGAAAAAATGCCAGAACTGCCTGAATTGGTTTATGACAGTTTGCGCCAGGGCAAGTATTTACAGCATAGTGTTGATAAGATTGCGCGCGAGTTACAGTCGAATCATGTGCGTCAGGGACAATCTCGTTACTTATTGGGGATTGGTGCGACGTTAGTATTAAGCGGCACATTCTTGTTGGTCAGCCGACCGGAATGGGGGCTGATGCCCGGCTGGTTAATGGCGGCCGGTCTGATCGCCTGGTTTGTCGGTTGGTGCAAAACACGCTGATTTTTTCATCGCTCAAGGCGGGCCGTGTAACGTATAATGCGGCCTTGTTTAATCATCATCTACCACAGAGGAACATGTATGGGTGGTATCAGTATTTGGCAGTTATTGATTATTGCCGTCATCGTTGTACTGCTTTTTGGCACCAAAAAGCTCGGCTCCATCGGTTCCGATCTTGGTGCGTCGATCAAAGGCTTTAAAAAAGCAATGAGCGATGATGAACCAAAGCAGGATAAAACCAGTCAGGATGCTGATTTTACTGCGAAAACAATCGCCGATAAGCAGGCGGATGCGAATCAGGAACAGGCTAAAACAGAAGACGCAAAGCGCCACGATAAAGAGCAGGTGTAATCCGTGTTTGATATCGGTTTTAGCGAACTGCTATTGGTGTTCATCATCGGCCTCGTAGTTCTGGGGCCGCAACGACTGCCTGTGGCGGTAAAAACGGTAGCGGGCTGGATTCGTGCGTTGCGTTCACTGGCAACAACGGTGCAGAACGAACTGACCCAGGAGTTAAAACTCCAGGAGTTTCAGGACAGCCTGAAAAAGGTTGAAAAGGCGAGTCTCACCAACCTGACGCCTGAACTGAAAGCGTCAATGGACGAGCTGCGCCAGGCTGCGGAGTCGATGAAGCGTTCCTACGTTGCGAATGACCCTGAAAAGGCGAGCGATGAAGCGCACACCATTCATAACCCGGTGGTGAAAGACAATGAGGCTGCGCATGAAGGCGTCACGCCTGCCGCTGCACAAACGCAGGCCAGTTCGCCGGAACAGAAGCCAGAAACCACGCCAGAGCCGGTGGTAAAACCTGCTGCGGACGCTGAACCGAAAACCGCTGCACATTCCCCTTCGTCGAGTGATAAACCGTAAACATGTCTGTAGAAGATACTCAACCGCTTATCACGCATCTGATTGAGCTGCGTAAGCGTCTGCTGAACTGCATTATCGCGGTGATCGTGATATTTCTGTGTCTGGTCTATTTCGCCAATGACATTTATCACCTGGTATCCGCGCCATTGATCAAGCAGTTGCCGCAAGGTTCAACGATGATCGCCACCGATGTGGCCTCGCCGTTCTTTACGCCAATCAAGCTGACCTTTATGGTGTCGCTGATTCTGTCAGCGCCGGTGATTCTCTATCAGGTGTGGGCATTTATCGCTCCTGCACTCTATAAGCACGAACGTCGCCTGGTGGTGCCGCTGCTGGTTTCCAGCTCTCTGCTGTTTTATATCGGCATGGCGTTCGCTTATTTCGTGGTCTTCCCGCTGGCGTTTGGTTTCCTTGCCAATACCGCGCCTGAAGGGGTGCAGGTATCCACCGACATTGCCAGCTATTTGAGCTTCGTGATGGCGCTGTTTATGGCGTTTGGTATCTCCTTTGAAGTGCCTGTGGCGATTGTGCTGCTGTGCTGGATGGGGATTACCTCGCCAGAAGACTTACGCAAAAAACGTCCGTATGTGCTGGTTGGCGCATTCGTCGTCGGGATGCTGCTGACGCCGCCGGATGTCTTCTCGCAAACGCTGCTGGCGATCCCGATGTACTGCCTGTTTGAAATTGGCGTCTTCTTCTCGCGCTTTTACGTTGGTAAAGGCCGAAACCGGGAAGAAGAAAACGACGCTGAAGCAGAAAGCGAAAAAACTGAAGAATAAACTCAACCGCCCGTCAGGGCGGTTGTCATATGGAGTGCAGGATGTTTGATATCGGCGTTAATCTGACCAGTTCGCAATTTGCGAAAGACCGTGATGATGTCGTAGCGCGCGCTTTTGCTGCGGGAGTTAATGGGCTACTCATCACCGGCACTAACCTGCGCGAAAGCCAGCAGGCGCAAAAGCTGGCGCGTCAGTATTCGTCCTGTTGGTCAACGGCGGGCGTGCATCCTCATGACAGTAGCCAGTGGCAAGACGCAACAGAAGAAATGATTGTGGCGCTGGCCTCGCAGCCAGAAGTGGTGGCGATTGGTGAGTGTGGCCTCGACTTTAACCGCAACTTTTCCACACCAGAAGAGCAGGAACGCGCTTTTGTTGCCCAGCTACGCATTGCCGCAGAGTTAAACATGCCGGTATTTATGCACTGTCGTGATGCCCACGAGCGGTTTATGACGTTGCTGGAACCGTGGCTGGATAAGCTACCTGGTGTGGTGTTGCACTGTTTTACCGGCACACGCGAAGAGATGCAGGCGTGCGTGGCGCGAGGGATTTATATCGGCATGACCGGTTGGGTTTGCGATGAACGACGCGGACTGGAGCTGCGAGAACTGTTGCCATTTATTCCGGCGGAGCAATTGCTGGTTGAGACAGACGCACCGTATTTGCTTCCGCGCGATCTCACGCCGAAGCCATCGTCACGGCGTAATGAGCCAGCCTATCTGCCCCATATTTTGCAACGTATTGCACACTGGCGTGGGGAAGATGCCGCATGGCTGGCTGCCACCACGGATGCCAATGTCAAAAAGTTATTTGGGATTGCGTTCTAGAGTTTGCGGAACTCGGTGTTCTTCACACTGTGCTTAATCTCTTTATTGATAAGATTAAGCAATAGCATAGAGCGAGCCTCGCCGTCGGGTTCGGTGAAAATAGCCTGAAAACCTTCGAAAGCGCCTTCGGTGATAATCACCTTATCACCAGGATAGGGCGTCGCAGGATCAACAATGTCTTCCGGTTTATACACCGACAGTTGATGAATAACCGCAGATGGGACTGTCGCTGGCGATGCGCCAAAGCGCACAAAGTGGCTGACGCCGCGGGTAGCACTGATGGTTGTGGTATGAATCACTTCCGGATCAAATTCCACAAACAGGTAGTTGGGGAACAATGGTTCACTGACTGCGGTACGTTTGCCTCGCACGATTTTTTCCAGGGTGATCATCGGCGCCAGGCAATTCACCGCCTGTCTTTCGAGGTGTTCCTGGGCACGTTGAAGTTGCCCGCGCTTGCAGTACAGTAAATACCAGGATTGCATAATGACTCTTATCCGTTTAATCGGGGCGCAAGGATAGCAAAAGCTTTACGCTAAGTTAATTATATTCCCCGGTTTGCGTTATGCCGTCAGAGTTCACGCTAATTTAACAAATTTACAGCATCGCGAAGATGAACGCCGTATAATGGGCGAAGATTAAGAGGCTACAATGGACGCCATGAAATATAACGATTTACGCGACTTCCTGACGCTGCTTGAACAGCAGGGTGAGCTAAAACGTATCACGCTCCCGGTGGATCCGCATCTGGAAATCACTGAAATTGCTGACCGCACTCTGCGTGCCGGTGGACCTGCGTTGTTGTTTGAAAACCCCAAAGGTTATTCGATGCCGGTGCTGTGCAACCTGTTTGGTACGCCAAAGCGCGTGGCGATGGGCATGGGCCAGGAAGATGTTTCGGCGCTGCGTGAAGTCGGTAAATTATTGGCGTTTCTGAAAGAGCCGGAGCCGCCAAAAGGTTTCCGCGACCTGTTTGATAAACTGCCGCAGTTTAAGCAGGTGTTAAACATGCCGACAAAGCGATTGCGTGGTGCGCCTTGCCAACAAAAAATCGTCTCTGGTGATGACGTCGATCTTAACCGCATTCCCATTATGACCTGCTGGCCGGAAGACGTCGCGCCGCTAATTACCTGGGGGCTGACCGTAACGCGCGGCCCGCATAAAGAGCGGCAGAATCTGGGTATTTATCGCCAGCAGCTGATTGGTAAAAACAAACTGATTATGCGCTGGCTGTCGCATCGTGGCGGCGCACTGGATTATCAGGAGTGGTGCGCGGCGCATCCGGGCGAACGTTTCCCGGTTTCTGTGGCGCTGGGTGCCGATCCCGCTACGATTCTCGGTGCAGTGACGCCAGTCCCGGATACATTGTCGGAATACGCCTTTGCCGGATTGCTGCGCGGCACCAAGACCGAAGTGGTGAAGTGTATCTCCAATGACCTTGAAGTGCCCGCCAGTGCGGAGATTGTGCTGGAAGGGTATATCGAACAAGGCGAAACGGCGCCGGAAGGGCCGTATGGCGACCACACCGGTTACTATAACGAAGTCGATAGTTTCCCGGTATTTACCGTGACGCATATTACCCAGCGTGAAGATGCGATTTACCATTCCACCTATACCGGGCGTCCGCCAGATGAACCCGCGGTACTGGGCGTGGCGTTGAACGAAGTGTTCGTGCCGATTCTGCAAAAACAGTTCCCGGAAATTGTCGATTTTTACCTGCCGCCGGAAGGCTGTTCTTATCGTCTGGCGGTAGTGACAATCACAAAACAGTACGCCGGACATGCGAAGCGCGTCATGATGGGGGTCTGGTCATTCTTACGCCAGTTTATGTACACTAAGTTCGTGATCGTCTGCGATGATGATGTTAACGCACGCGACTGGAACGATGTGATTTGGGCAATTACCACCCGTATGGACCCTGCGCGGGATACGGTGTTGGTAGAAAATACGCCCATTGATTATCTGGATTTTGCCTCGCCCGTCTCCGGGCTGGGTTCAAAAATGGGGCTGGATGCCACGAATAAATGGCCAGGGGAAACCCAGCGTGAATGGGGACGTCCCATCAAAAAAGATCCGGACGTTGTCGCACGTATTGATGCCATCTGGGATGAACTGGCTATTTTTAACAACGGTAAAAGCGCCTGATGCGCGTTTGTTTTGCCCTATTTATCGATCCGACAGAGAAAGCGCATGACAACCTTAAGCTGTAAAGTGACCTCGGTAGAAGCTATCACGGATACCGTATATCGTGTCCGCATTGTGCCAGACGCGGCCTTTTCTTTTCGTGCTGGTCAGTATTTGATGGTGGTGATGGACGAGCGTGACAAACGCCCGTTTTCAATGGCTTCGACGCCGAATGAACAAGGTTTCATTGAGCTGCACATTGGCGCTTCGGAGATCAATCTCTACGCCAAAGCCGTTATGGATCGCATCCTTAAAGATCATCAAATCGTGGTGGATATTCCCCACGGTGAAGCGTGGCTGCGCGATGATGAAGAACGTCCGATGATTCTGATTGCGGGCGGCACGGGGTTCTCTTATGCGCGCTCGATTTTGCTGACAGCGCTGGCACGTAACCCCAATCGCGATATCACCATTTACTGGGGCGGGCGTGAAGAGCAACATCTTTATGATCTGTCCGAGCTTGAGGCGCTTTCTCTGAAGCATCCTGGTTTGCGTGTGGTGCCGGTAGTTGAACAACCGGAAGCGGGCTGGCGTGGACGTACTGGCACCGTGTTAACGGCGGTATTGCAGGATCACGGTACGCTGGCGGAGCATGATATCTATATCGCTGGCCGCTTTGAGATGGCGAAAATCGCCCGTGACCTGTTCTGCAATGAGCGTAATGCACGGGAAGATCGTCTGTTTGGCGATGCGTTTGCGTTTATCTAAGCCATAAAAAACCCGCCCCTGACAGGCGGGAAGAACGGCAACTAAAACTTTATACAGTGGCATTTGGATCTATGTCGCATCCGGAAAACAATGCCCGATGCGACGCTGACGCGTCTTATCGTGCCTACAAATAGTCCTGAACCGTAGGCCGGATAAGGCGTTTATGCCGCATCCGGCAAACAATGCCCGATGCGACGCTGGCGCGTCTTATCGTGCCTACAAATAGTCCTGAACCGTAGGCCGGATAAGGCGTTTATGCCGCATCCGGCAAGTGGTTAAACCCGCTCAAACACCGTCGCAATACCCTGACCCAGACCGATACACATCGTCGCCAGACCAAACTGGGCATCTTTGCGCTCCATCAGATTCAGCAGCGTGGTACTGATACGAGCACCTGAACAGCCCAGCGGATGACCCAGCGCGATCGCGCCACCGTTGAGGTTGATCTTCTCGTCGATCTGCTCCATCAGCCCCAGATCTTTAATGCACGGCAGGATCTGCGCGGCAAAGGCTTCGTTCATCTCAAACACACCGATATCGCTGGCAGAAAGCCCCGCTTTTTTCAGCGCCAGTTTTGAGGCCGGAACCGGGCCGTAACCCATAATCGACGGGTCACAACCGACGACCGCCATCGAACGCACGCGGGCGCGCGGCTTAATACCTAATTCACGGGCGCGGCTTTCACTCATCACCAACATGGCAGCTGCACCATCGGAAAGCGCAGAAGATGTACCCGCCGTTACCGTACCGCTGACGGGATCAAACGCCGGACGCAGCGTGGCGAGGGCTTCCACGGTGGTTTCCGGGCGAATCACTTCGTCATAATTAAACTGCTTCAGTACGCCGTCGGCATCGTGACCACCGGTCGGGATGATTTCATTTTTAAATGCGCCCGACTGCGTGGCGGCCCAGGCGCGGGCGTGTGACCGCGCGGCAAAGGCATCCTGCATTTCACGGCTGATACCGTGCATACGCGCCAGCATTTCTGCCGTTAAGCCCATCATGCCCGCCGCTTTGGCGACATTGCGGCTCAGGCCGGGGTGAAAATCGACGCCGTGACTCATCGGCACATGGCCCATATGCTCCACGCCGCCAACCAGACATGCCTGTGCATCGCCAGTCATGATCATTCGTGCTGCATCATGCAGTGCCTGCATGGATGAACCACACAGACGGTTGACGGTAACCGCCGGGACAGAGTGTGGTACTTCAGCCAACAGCGCCGCGTTACGGGCGATATTAAAACCCTGCTCCAGCGTCTGCTGCACACAGCCCCAGTAAATATCGTCGAGGGCCGCCGCTTCCAGCGCTGGGTTACGCGCCAGCAGGCTACGCATTAAATGAGCGGAGAGATCTTCCGCACGCACGTTACGAAAAGCACCGCCCTTCGAACGGCCCATCGGGGTGCGAATTGCATCGACAATGACAACCTGTTCCATTGTGACTCCTTAAGCCGTTTTCAGGTCGCCAACCGGACGGGCTGGCTCAACCGGAGGATAGTACGGTTCGTTATGACGCGCTTTATTACGCAGACCTTCCGGCACTTCATACAGCGGGCCGAGGTGCTGATATTGCTGTGCCATATCGAGGTATTTTGCGCTACCAAGGGTGTCCAGCCAGCGGAACGCGCCACCGTGGAACGGAGGGAAGCCCAGGCCGTAGACCAGCGCCATATCCGCTTCTGCCGGAGTGGCGATAATGCCCTCTTCCAGACAGCGCACCACTTCGTTGACCATCGGGATCATCATGCGGGCGATAATCTCTTCCTCGCTAAAATCACGCTTCGGCTGGCTGACTTCTGCCAACAGATCGTCAACGACGGCGTCTTCTTCTTTCTTCGGCTTACCTTTGCTGTCTTCTTTATAACGCCAGAAACCGAGGCCGTTCTTCTGACCAAAGCGGTTGGCATCAAACAGCGCGTCGATGGCATCGCGATAATCTTTCTGCATCCGCTGCGGGAAACCTGCAGCCATCACCACCTGGGCGTGATGGGCGGTATCAATCCCCACAACATCCAGCAGATATGCCGGACCCATCGGCCAGCCAAACTGTTTTTCCATCACTTTGTCGATCTTGCGGAAGTCCGCGCCGTCGCGCAGCAACTGGCTGAAACCGGCGAAGTAGGGGAACAACACGCGGTTAACAAAGAAGCCGGGGCAGTCGTTAACCACAATCGGCGTTTTGCCCATCTTGCTCGCCCATGCGACGACTTTCGCGATGGTTTCGTCGGAGCTTTTCTCGCCGCGAATAATTTCTACCAACGGCATCCGGTGTACCGGGTTAAAGAAGTGCATTCCGCAGAAGTTTTCCGGGCGTTCCAGCGCTTTGGCCAGTTCGCTGATAGGAATGGTTGAAGTGTTAGACGCCAGCACGGTATCCGGGCGTACTTTTTGTTCGGTTTCTGCCAGTACGGCTTTTTTCACTTTCGGGTTTTCGACAACCGCTTCTACCACAATATCCACGCGGTCAAACCCGGCGTAGTCGAGCGTTGGGTGGATCGTGGAGATCACGCCAGCCAGTTTCAGACCATCGATCTTGCCGCGCTCAAGCTGCTTGTTCAGCAGTTTCGCGGCTTCAGTCATGCCGAGGGCTAACGACTTGTCGTTAATATCTTTCATGACAACCGGCACGCCTTTCCACGCAGACTGGTAAGCGATGCCGCCGCCCATAATGCCTGCGCCCAGCACAGCGGCCTGTTTCGGTGTTTCAACGTCTTTGGTGAGTTTCTTCGCTTTGCCTTTTACATATTGATCGTTAAGGAAAATGCCGACCAGTGCGCGGGCTTCGTTGGTATGCGCCAGCGGGACAAAACTTTTGTTTTCCAGATTTAATGCTTCTTCACGACCAAAACGGGCCGCAGCTTCAATAGTTTTTACTGCGGTGATGGGCGCCGGATAATGTTTCCCCGCCGTTTGCGCGACCATCCCTTTAGCGATGGTGAAGCTCATGGTGGCTTCAATCTTGCTCAGTTTTAGCGGTTCCAGCTTCGGCTGACGTTTCGCTTTCCAGTCGAGGTCGCCGTTAATGGCCTGGCGTAAAATCGCCATCGCCCCTTCAATCAGTTTTTCTGCTTTGACTACGCCATCCACCAGACCGATTTTCAGCGCCTGATCCGCGCCGACATCTTTACCGGCGGCAATGATTTCCAGCGCACTGTCAGCGCCCAGCATACGTGGCATACGTACAGAACCGCCAAAGCCCGGCATGATGCCCAGTTTGGTTTCCGGCAGACCGATGCGCAGATCCGGCGTCGCCAGACGATAATCGGTCGCCAGTACACATTCGCAGCCACCGCCCAGCGCATAGCCGTTGACGGCGGCAATGGTCGGCACCGGCAGATCTTCCAGGCGATTAAACACGCTATTGGCAAAATGCAGCCACTGGCTTAACTGTTCTTCAGGAACGAGGAACAGGGACAAAAATTCGGTGATATCAGCACCGACGATAAAGGCTGCTTTGTTCGAACGCAGCAGCAGCCCTTTTAGATCTGATTGCTGTTCCAGCACGCCGATGGCCTCGCCGAGGCTGGCGACGGTCGCAGTGTCGAGTTTATTAACTGAACCTGGGGCATCAAATACCAGTTCGGCAATGCCATCTTCCAGCCAGTCAAGGTACAGGGTGTCGCCTTTGTAAAGCATGTCAGTCTCCTGAATCCGCAAGGTGATCTGGTCGTACCAGATGCATCGAAGTGTGTATTTTGTGTTAAAAATATGCAAACAAAAGATTAAAGAAATGCCGATCTGATCACGCTCGGCAGAAATCACGCTCTGGATGAACGATGTGCTAAGATGCGGAGACTTAAGGTCAAAAAAACAGAAGGGTAAAAAATGGAATCACTGGCCTCGCTCTATAAAAATCATATAGCTACCTTACAGGAACGGACTCGCGATGCGCTGGCGCGCTTCAAGCTGGATGCATTACTTATTCACTCCGGCGAGCTGTTCAATGTTTTTCTCGACGATCATCCCTATCCGTTTAAAGTGAACCCGCAATTCAAAGCGTGGGTGCCGGTAACCCAGGTGCCAAACTGCTGGTTGCTGGTGGATGGCGTGAACAAGCCGAAACTGTGGTTTTATCTGCCGGTTGATTACTGGCACAACGTCGAACCGCTGCCGACCGCCTTCTGGACTGAAGATGTGGACGTGATCGCGCTGCCGAAAGCCGATGGCATTGGTAGCCTGCTGCCTGCTGCGCGCGGCAATATTGGTTATATCGGTCCGGTGCCGGAACGTGCGCTGCAACTGGGCATTGAGGCCAGCAATATCAACCCGAAAGGGGTGATCGACTACCTGCATTACTACCGCTCCTTCAAAACCGAGTACGAACTGGCCTGTATGCGTGAAGCGCAGAAAATGGCGGTCAACGGTCATCGCGCGGCAGAAGAAGCGTTCCGTTCTGGCATGAGCGAGTTCGATATCAACATTGCCTATCTGACCGCGACCGGTCATCGTGATACCGACGTACCTTACAGCAACATTGTGGCGCTCAACGAACACGCTTCGGTGCTGCATTACACCAAACTGGACCATCAGGCACCGGAAGAGATGCGTAGCTTCCTGCTGGATGCCGGGGCAGAATATAACGGCTATGCGGCTGACCTGACCCGAACCTGGTCGGCAAAAAGCGACAACGACTACGCACAGCTGGTGAAAGACGTTAATGATGAACAACTGGCGCTGATCGCCACCATGAAAGCAGGCGTCAGCTATGTGGATTACCACATCCAGTTCCATCAGCGCATTGCCAAACTGCTGCGTAAACATCAAATCATCACCGATATGAGTGAAGAAGCGATGGTCGAAAACGATCTCACCGGACCGTTTATGCCGCACGGTATCGGCCATCCGCTGGGCCTGCAGGTGCATGACGTAGCAGGTTTTATGCAGGATGATAGCGGTACGCACCTCGCGGCACCGGCAAAATATCCGTACCTGCGCTGCACCCGTATTCTCCAGCCGGGCATGGTGTTAACCATTGAGCCGGGTATCTACTTCATCGAATCGCTGCTGGCACCGTGGCGTGAAGGGCAGTTCAGCAAACACTTCAACTGGCAGAAAATTGAAGCACTGAAACCGTTCGGCGGCATTCGTATCGAAGACAACGTGGTGATCCACGAAAATAACGTGGAAAACATGACCCGGGATCTGAAACTGGCGTGATGGAAAGCTGGTTAATTCCTGCGGCACCGGTCACGGTCGTTGAAGAGATCAAAAAGAGCCGCTTCATAACGCTGTTGGCGCATACCGATGGCGTTGAGGCGGCGAAAGCGTTTGTTGAATCGGTGCGGGCAGAACACCCCGATGCCCGCCACCATTGTGTGGCGTGGGTGGCGGGGGCGCCGGATGATTCTCAACAGCTGGGTTTCTCTGACGACGGGGAACCGGCGGGCACGGCAGGTAAACCGATGCTCGCCCAACTAATGGGCAGCGGCGTCGGGGAAATTACTGCTGTGGTGGTGCGCTACTACGGCGGCATATTGCTTGGCACCGGTGGGTTAGTGAAAGCGTATGGCGGCGGCGTGAATCAGGCGCTGCGCCAGCTAACGACCCAACGCAAGACGCCATTAACCGAATATACTTTGCAATGTGAATATAGTCAGTTAACCGGCATTGAAGCGTTGCTGGGGCAGTGTGACGGCAAAATTATCAACAGTGATTATCAGGCATTCGTTCTGCTGCGGGTGGCGCTTCCAGCAGCGAAATTGGCTGAATTTTCCGCAAAGCTGGCGGATTTTAGCCGTGGTTCATTGCAATTGTTAGCGATTGAAGAATAATCCCCACTTCGTTTTGCAGAACTAAGGAAGCGGCAGAGATGCATTTTCGCGCCATTACCCGAATCGTTGGACTACTGGTCATCTTATTCTCAGGGACAATGATTATCCCTGGGCTGGTAGCACTCATCTACCGGGATGGGGCGGGCCGCGCATTTACCCAGACCTTTTTTGTCGCCCTCGCTATTGGCTCCATGTTGTGGTGGCCAAACCGTAAAGAGAAGGGCGAACTGAAATCCCGTGAAGGGTTTCTGATAGTGGTGCTGTTCTGGACCGTGCTGGGTAGCGTCGGTGCGCTCCCTTTTATCTTCTCGGAAAGCCCGAACCTCACGATCACCGATGCGTTTTTTGAATCTTTCTCCGGCCTGACCACCACGGGGGCCACTACGCTGGTGGGGCTGGATTCGCTCCCTCACGCAATCCTCTTTTATCGCCAGATGCTGCAATGGTTTGGCGGGATGGGGATCATCGTGTTGGCGGTTGCGATACTGCCTATCCTCGGCGTTGGTGGTATGCAGCTCTATCGCGCGGAAATGCCCGGCCCGCTGAAAGATAACAAAATGCGTCCGCGAATTGCGGAAACGGCGAAAACCCTGTGGTTGATTTATGTCTTGCTGACCGTCGCCTGTGCACTGGCGCTGTGGTTTGCTGGAATGGATGCCTTTGATGCCATCGGTCATAGCTTTGCGACAATCGCTATTGGCGGCTTCTCGACTCATGATGCCAGCGTCGGATATTTCGATAGCCCGACTATTAACACTATCATTGCTATCTTCCTGCTGATCTCCGGCTGTAACTACGGTCTGCACTTTTCACTGTTAAGTGGGCGTAGTCTGAAGGTCTACTGGCGCGATCCGGAATTTCGCATGTTTATCGGCGTACAGTTTACGCTGGTGGTTATTTGTACCCTCGTGCTGTGGTTTCATAATGTCTACAGTTCGGCGCTGATGACAATTAACCAGGCATTTTTCCAGGTGGTGTCGATGGCGACAACCGCCGGGTTTACGACTGATAGCATTGCCCGCTGGCCGCTCTTTTTGCCGGTACTGCTTTTATGTTCAGCTTTTATCGGCGGTTGCGCCGGGTCAACGGGCGGTGGCCTGAAAGTGATCCGCATCCTGCTGCTGTTCAAACAGGGAAACCGTGAGCTGAAACGACTGGTGCATCCGAACGCCGTCTATAGCATTAAGCTGGGGAATCGCGCACTGCCGGAACGTATCCTCGAAGCCGTTTGGGGATTTTTCTCCGCCTATGCATTGGTGTTTATTGTCAGTATGCTGGCGATAATCGCCACGGGCGTGGATGACTTTTCTGCCTTTGCCTCGGTTGTTGCGACATTGAATAACCTGGGGCCAGGGCTTGGCGTGGTTGCTGATAACTTTACCAGCATGAACCCGGTGGCTAAATGGATCCTGATTGCCAACATGCTGTTTGGTCGTCTTGAGGTCTTTACATTGCTGGTGCTCTTTACCCCGACTTTCTGGCGTGAATGATGGAGTAATACGTGAAAACATTAATTCTTTTCTCAACAAGGGACGGACAAACGCGCGAGATTGCCTCCTACCTGGCTTCGGAACTGAAAGAACTGGGGATCCAGGCGGATGTCGCTAATGTGCACCGCATTGAAGAACCACAATGGGAAAACTACGATCGCGTGGTGATTGGCGCTTCTATTCGCTACGGTCATTACCATTCTGCGTTCCAGGCATTTGTCAAAAAGCATGCCACCCGACTGAACTCAATGCCGAGCGCCTTTTACTCCGTCAACCTGGTGGCACGCAAGCCGGAGAAGCGGACTGTGCAGACCAACAGCTACGCACGAAAGTTTCTGATGAGTTCACAATGGCGCCCCGATCGCTGTGCCGTTATTGCCGGGGCGCTGCGTTATCCACGCTATCGTTGGTACGACCGCTTTATGATCAAGCTGATTATGAAGATGTCAGGCGGAGAAACAGATACGCGCAAAGAGGTTGTCTATACCGATTGGGAGCAGGTCGCGAATTTTGCCCGAGAAATCGCTCAATTAACCAACAGATCGGCGTCGAAATAAGCATAAAGAATAAAAAACGCGCATTCGGAAAATTATTTTAAATTTCCTCTTGTCAGCTCAGAATAACTCCCTATAATGCGCCACCACTGACACGGAACAACGGCAAACACGCCGCCGGGTCAGCGGGATTCTCCTGAGAATTCCGGCAGAGAAAAGCAAAAAAAATGCTTGACTCTGT
>NZ_VATP01000014.1:0-30333 GCF_005781125.1 Escherichia sp. E2748 | reverse complement strand
ACAGGTGGCTCAGGATCGGGTTCCGGGATGACGGGCAGTACCGGAGTATACGGTCCTGCGGGAATTTCACTGGTTAAAAACCAGTTCTGGTTGTCGCTTTTTACCACGTTGTAGTCATAGGGACCGGCAACAATACGACCTTCTTTACTGAAAACGCCCTCTGACAGGCCGTCAACCTCGACAATTTTTATCCCTTCCAGAGTATCCGCGCCCAGGCCGCCTGCATTGTTGACCATAATGCGGGTGCTACCGGAAGTATCACCTTTTACGATGAGCTTATCAGTCGCGGAATTATCATCGCCGAGTTCGGTACGCATAACTAACAAACCATTATTAGCAGTGTAATTGCCATTAATGGTGAGTGTGGCAGGCGTGAATTTGTTGCCATTTTTTGAGGAAGACAGTGTTGCTGTACCCGCCAAATCCAGTGTATTTAAGGTTTGTGAAAAACCGTCTAAATCGATATTCCCTCCACTGGAGACAACATAATCGGATTTTGGGCTGAAGGTATCGTTGATACCTGCGCGCAAGGTGCCTTTATTAATATTCGTTTGGCCAGAGTAGATATTTGCGCCAGTCAACGTCGTGACTCCGGAACCTTCCTGGTTAACTTCGCCTTTGCCAACTATATCTGCAGCCAGGATATAATCTTCGCTGGAGTGGTTAAAATTAATTTGGGCAGTACTATTCCCGACATCACTTCCCATATGGATAATCGGTGTCTTAATTGCCCCCGCTTTCTGTTCGGCTTCTCCCTGCGCTCCACCAATGTTTAGAATACCGGTGCTGGTTTCGTCCATTCCAAGCCAGATAAATTGATTCGCGCTAACCGTGGCATTATTACTAACGGTAAGAGTACCCTTTGCATCGTTCTGCAATGAGCCCAATCCACCAAGGGAGATAAACTCATTCACGGCTAATGAAGAATTGTCACCATCAACCAGGGTTTCGCCGTATCCCGTTCCCTGAAAATTCTCCATATTTCCATTAAAGCCAATGATCATATCTTTTGATGCTGTAAGATGACCGCCATGAGTGATTTCGAGTTTACCCGTCCCCTGATCGCCTACCATCACATACCGTGCGGCAACGGATGAACCCTCACCGTCAATAACAACTTGACCCTGTGCCTGGTAATTAAATTCACCGATTCTGAATTCATTTAAATCGGTGATAGTACTGCCGCTAAGCACCATTAAGGTTCCTGAACCACCATTCTTACCTAAATAAACATCGCGTTCATTAGGCGATGCATGACTAAGCGTTAGATGAGTATTATTTTCTAATTTCATTACCCCGGAGCTAGCATTGCCGATTACGATTTTAGCCGTAGACAGATCCCGCCCATCTATATTCAATGTTCCTTCACTTTTTGAACCAACATTAAGATAATGAAATTGATCCCAGGCTGATGAATTATTTTCGGATGAGGATAGCGTTACAACATCATTATTGTCGATGGTAACATCACTGTTGATGGTCGTGGGTGGTGTCCATGCCAGTGAAACGGGTATTGATAACACGGTTGAAATAGCTATTGCCAGCGTTGATAAGGGATGCTTTTTGATATTCATAAAGTTCCTTCTCATCCTTATGATTTAATTTTAGATACATAATGAACTCACAGTAACTACGTAAGAAAATTAGGTTTTAACGTCTTTGGAACAGGTTACTGTTTTATCAAATGAAGAGTAGTGCGTGAAACCAATGTTTATAAATCAGTTTAATTTATGGTTAATTTAATATTAATTTGTTTTGATGATTTAGGAGTTGAGCTAAAAAATAAGCTGCATAGTTTTCTGTAGCAAAAATATTTAAATATCTTAAATGGTAAAAAATGATAAAAAGAAAAGCGAGGAAAATCATTAAGATGTGTGATGTCGATGTTTTTTAATTTAATATAAATGACGAATTAATTGCATGTTTATTGTTTGCACATCTTCTTAGAAGAGGGTAAATACCAGGATTTTTATCAAAAAAATAATATAAATGTGATTTCTGTGTATCGATGAAATGAATAAAAATATGAGATAAAACACACGATTCTTAAGAAGAATATAAATACATTGTCTATTTTTTTCTGATTGCAGAACTGTTTATTAAGCAACCCTCAATAATGGCATAATTTGGCGTTGATTAAACAACCGTTTACAGAATGAGCATATAAAAAAGGGAGCCGCAGCTCCCTTGAACAACCTTAGTGCGCACCGCCTCCGCCGCCACCTGCGCCAAATGGCGGTTTAGCAAACCACACCAGCCCCAGCAGGACGAGGAATATCCCGGCTGACATCCAGAAGATCTCATTGGCGGAAATAATCAGCCCCTGATTGGTGATCTGCTGAGCAATCCAGCCCGATGCCTGCTGTTGCGTCATCCCCAGACCTTCCAGTTGACTGTACATCGCCTGGGCGTTCGGGTTATACGGGTTCACCGATTCGGTCAACTGAGCATGGTGCATCGACTCGCGGTTAGTCCACATCGTCGTCGTTATGGACGTACCGATAGACCCCGCCAGAGTTCGCGTAAAGTTGGAGAGACTCGACGCCGCCGCCAGTCGTTCCGGTGGCAGACCAGACAGCGTAATGGTGGTCAGCGGCATAAAGAAGCAGGCCACTGCGAAGCCCTGGATAAACTGCGGCCAGGCCGACGCGCCAAAATCCATACCCGGTTCAAAGGTATAGGCACGCCAGTAGAAGCAGACGGCATACATAATAAAGCTGAAGGTTACCAGCCGACGCATATCCAGTTTATGCGCGAAGCGGCCGATAATCGGCGACAGGATCACCGGAATAATCCCTACCGGCGCAGAGGCCAGCCCTGCCCACGTCGCCGTGTAGCCGTAGACCTCCTGCAACAACTGCGGCAGCAAAACAATGGCGCCGAAGTAGAGCATATACGCGAGGCTGATACACAAGCAGCCAATAGTAAAGTTGCGCGACTTAAACAGTGACAGATCGACTATCGGGTTATCGTCGGTCAGCTCCCAGACAATCAGGAAGCTGATAGCCACCACCGCCACCACGGTGAGGATGATAATTTCCTGTGATGAGAACCAGTCCAGCTCTTTACCCCGGTCGAGCATAATCTGTAGGCTGCCGATACCAATCACCAGCAGCGCCAGCCCCACGGCATCAATCCGCCGCCGTTCGGTGCGGGTTTCGCGTCCGCGCAGGGTTTGCAGTGTCATCAACACCACCGCCACGCCAATCGGCACGTTGATGAAGAATATCCAGCCCCAGTGGTAATTATCACTGATATAACCGCCGAGGATCGGGCCGCAAATTGGCGCGACAATCACCGTCATCGACCACAACGCCAGCGCGATAGAACGTTTGGCCGGTGGGTAGTTATTCAGTAACAGACTTTGCGAAAGCGGGATCAATGGCCCGGCGACAATCCCCTGAATCACGCGGAAGAAGATCAGCATATTCAGACTGCTGGAGACACCACATGCCCACGAAGCAATGGCGAAGGCGATGGTCGACCAGAGGAACAGTTTCACTTCCCCGAAGCGCTTTGCCAGCCAGCCGGTAAGAGGGATCGAGATGGCATTCGCCACCCCGAAGGAGGTGATTACCCACGTTCCCTGACTGAGTGATGAACCCAGGTTCCCGGCGATAGTGGGGATCGCCACGTTAGCAATGGTGGAGTCCAGCACCTGCATGAATGTCGCCAGCGACAGCGCAATCGTCATAATGACCAGTTGCGCGCCTTCCAGCGGTTTTTGCTGTTGCATCACACGCACCTCTGGATTAGCCAGCGTTAGCTTTTACGATGTCGTCGATCAGTTTATTGACAGGTGCCAGGCTGATTTCACGCGCGGTGCTTACCGCGACCGGTGTGGAGCGTACTTTGTTTGCCAGTACCTGGCCGTCACGGTTAGTGGTATTGACGCTCACCAGCGTGGATAAACCGATACGCAGCGGGTATTGTTCCAACTGTTTCTGGTCCAGTTCGATACGAACAGGCAGACGCTGAACGACTTTGATCCAGTTACCGGTGGCGTTTTGCGCCGGAAGCAGCGAGAACGCGCTACCCGTACCCATATCCAGACCAACCACTTTACCGGTGTATTTCACATCATCGCCGTAAATATCGGTGGTGATGGTAACCGGCTGACCGATGCGCATATTGGCAATCTGCGTCTCTTTAAAGTTAGCATCCACCCACATATTCGTGGCTGGAACGACCGCCATCAGCGGCGTCGTTGGGCTAATTTGTGCACCAGGCTGTACTGCGCGACGGGAGACATAACCAGTCATCGGGCTGACAATACGGGTACGCTCCAGCGCCAGCCAGGCATTACGCACTTCAGTGGCAGCCTGTTGCACGGCAGGCTGATCTTCAAGTTTAGTACCCAAAATCATCGCCTGATTGGCATTGTATTGTTGAATGGCGACATCCAGCTGCGCCTGGGCGCTGGTGACGGCGTCGCGGGCGTGTTGCAGCTCTTCGCGGCCAATCAGGTTGGCATTGCCCAGCGGCACGCGGCGGTTGTAGTCACTCTGAGCTTTGGCGAGGGCGATTTTCTGCACCTCAATATTTGCCTGCAACTGTTTGCTGTTAATCATCAGTTGGTGGGTTTGACGTACGCTGGAAGCCAGCGCAGTTTTGGCTTTTTCAAACGCCTGGCGAGCATCCGTCGGGTCGAGAGTGACCAGCACATCGCCTTCTTTTACAAAATCGGTGTTATCGGCCCAGACTTTCGTCACACTGCCTGACACCTGAGACATAATTTGAATCTGATTTCCTGCCACGTATGCGTCATCCGTTTCTTCGAAATGACGCAGTACCAAAAACCAATAAATCCCTATCGCTACGGCAATAATAATAAAGAGCAAGGTGAGAAGGAGGAGCAGACGCTTACGTTTGCCGCTCTTCTTTACCGGTTGCTGCGGGGTTTGTGTCTCCGCATTTGCGCTCATAGTATTCTCCACGATCTTCTTAACTCATCGGCTGAGCCGACCTGCTTGCCAAAAAGGCCAGCACGTTGCGATGCTGGCCGGTCAGTTTTTCTTTTATAAGTCTGGATTTTTGAGCGAGATGACGCGTTAGCTCATCGCTTCGAGAACAGCACCGTCTTGTTCCATCTGATCGAGACGGGAGAGCAATTTGCGGGTGATTTGCTCGAGCTGATCTTTTTCTGTTGTGCTGAGCGCGGACCAGAGTTGATGCAGGCAGTTATGCTGCGGCGGTAAAACCTCGCGCAAAAACTCGTGACCTTTTTCCGTTAATTGCAGATGCAGGCAGCGGCGATCGTTATCGCTTTCACGACGTTCGATCCAGCCACGTTTTTCCAGCTCATCGGCAATACGCGTCGCATTGGTACGGGATGATCCAAGAGCACAGCTCAATTCAGAAGGCTGAATACTGTGGTTTTCCTGAGACTCCAGCGTAATCAACGCCATAAACAACGTCTCGTTAATCCCCTGAGCCTTCAGCATTTTATTGCGGTTCTCCAGCAGCTTGCTTTGCATATGCATACAAAGACGGGTCAGAAGGATCTCCTGATAAGGAAAATCTTCGTGGCGGCTGGCGCGAAATTTTAGCATTTGTTCAATGGGCGTAAACGAACTATCCATTTGGGTATGACCTCATTAATTTCAGCCGATATAGTAACGACAGTGACAAATAAAGTAAATGTATTGTTTTAGAAAAATGATTCTTGTGGTCTATAGAAACGTCATCACTTTCCACGTCAGCCCGTAGGCCAGCGCACTCAATAAAGTGGGAATAATGATGCTGCGTGTTTTATAGAAACTGGCTCCCAGTACCGCAAAACCGACCAGCGTGGGTACGAAACGGCGTGAATCGTGTATCACTTCTGGTGCGGTAGAGACAACCAGCAGAGCGCAAATCGAGGCGATGCCAATGGTGTCGAGCAAAATACCCACTGCGCCACGCTTGGTTGGGCGGGCATTGCCCACTCGCAGGCGTAGGGGTAAATAGCGGAAGCAGTAATTCGCCGCGCCAACCAGTAATCCAAGCAGCAGAACCTCATAGCTCATCAGGTGCTCCTTGCCAGAATGACTGGATTAACGCAGTGAGGCAGCCAAAGACAATGCCTGCCAGAATGGCGACGGGAATAGAAAATAGCGTTACGCCAGCAAGGGCACCAACTAACGCTGCGGTAACGCAAAGGGATTGTTTGCGCTGGAAAGAGGCGAGCAGAAAACTCATAAAGAGTGCCGGCAGCATAAAGCCTAATGCTGCTTCGACGGCTGGATAACCTTGCAGCAAACCGCTGCCCGAAAATGCCCCTATTACCGTACCAAATACCCACGATGACCATGAACTGAAGGCAATGCCGATCATCCAGTTTTCGCTCCAGCGGCGATTATTACGTACCAGTTTTGCCGTTGCTGCGGCAAAAACTTCGTCCGTCAGGCCAAATGCCCACAGTGCGGTTTTCGATTTTTGCAGGCGTTGAACAATGCGGCTACGCAACGATGGACCATACAGTACATGGCGAACATCCATTGCCATAACGGTCAATGCGGCTACCCACAAGCTACTACCAGCCGCCAGCATTGCGGTGATGACAAACTGGCTCGCTCCTGCATAAATAATGCAGGAGAAAAAAACGCTTTCCAGGGGAGAGAATCCCAGACGGGTCGCATTCAGACCAAATGCAAAGGCCACCGGAATATAACTAATAACAATCGGTAAACTGTCTTTGCAGCCTTCCATGAAGGTCGCCGAACCAGAAGCAGGCAGTGGAGTAGGGCTTACCATAGAGTGTACGCTTAACGATTGTTAATATTATTAATAGTCTGGATGAATATCCTAACCTTATCAGACTGATGGGATTCTTAACACCCTTATAAGTGTAAAGCCACGAAAACGGTTGCTGATTGCTTAATTTGCGACTTCCTGACGATGAAAACCTCGCCACCAGACCAGTGCGTTAACCAGGGCAATCGTCGCGCCAGCCAGACAAACGCCAGCCCAACCGCCATGTTGCCAGGCTGAGGCTGAAATTAGCGAACCGGCGGCACCGCCAATAAAGTAGCTGGTCATGTAACCTGCGGTCAGGCGGTTACGCGCATCAGGATGAATACGATAAATCACGGTTTGATTGGTGATATGCACGCCCTGCACGGTGAGATCCAGTATCAGAATGCCGATAATTAGCGCCAGTACGGAAGCGTGGCCAAACCAGATCGCCAACCATGAAAGTAACAACAGCAGCAGACCAAACGTTGTTGTGAGATGCGATTTGCCCTTATCGGCAAAACCGCCCGCCGGGCGAGCGCCCAACGCCCCGGCAGCTCCTGCAAGTCCAAACAGACCAATTACGCCATCGCTGTAATTAAAAGGCGGCGCGGCGAGCAAAAAAGCCATTGATGTCCAGAGAATGCTGAAGTTAGCAAAGGTCAGGCAGCCCAGCAACGCGCGGGTGCGCAGGATCTTATCGCTGATAAACATGCTGAAAACGGAACCAAGCAACTGTGGGTAGTTGAGGTGGGTTTCAGATTTCATTTGTGGCAGGCCGCGCCATAACGCCAGTGCCATCAGTGCCATTAACACCGATGCGACCCAAAAGACGGTGCGCCAGCCGCCGAGATTCGCCAGCAGCCCGGCAACGGTCCGTGCGAGTAAAATCCCCAGTAGCAGGCCACTCATAATGGTGCCAACCACCTTGCCGCGTTTGTCCGGTGAAGCCAGCGTCGCCGCCAGTGGAACCAGAATTTGTGCCACGACCGAGAATAAACCGGTTAATGCCGTACCGAGGATCATCATCGTCAGCGACTGACTGCTGGCAGTGATTAACATGCCACCGGCTGCCAGTAAGGTCATGGTGACAATCAGGCGGCGGCGTTCAAACATATCACCCAATGGAACAAGAAACAGCAGACCTGCGGCATAGCCCAACTGCGCGGCTGTAACAATAAAGCCTGCCGAACTGGCGGAAAGGGAAAAGTTACGCGCGATGGTGTCGAGCAATGGCTGTGCGTAATAATTGCTGGCGACCGCCAGACCGGTGGCGATCGACATTAGCACGATCAGCGCCGGGCTAAGCTCATGATTGGGTTTAGTCATTATTTTTGTTCATCAGGTGATGATTAAGCTGGAAATCAATATTAGCGGATGTTGATGAATATGGGGTGAAAGATAGATTGCTGAAATGTGCGGGTAATGGGGAGAGGGTATTTGAAGGTGAAATATGTCACTAAGGCAAATGTTACGTTCACTTCCAGACTATAGCTACTTTGTCACTATTTTGCTGGTGAACGTGCCAGGGTGGCTCAGTCGCCACCACCCTGGCGACCCAGGCTTTTGGCACAAAATCGCCGCTACGCGGTACATTCGACTTATTTCTTACGGCTATCGGGTACGGGCGCGAGGTAACATCCCTGTAAGACGCGCCCTCGCCGCGCATCCCTGCGCGTCGCCCCGGCCTTCAGAAAACGTCTCATCGATTTTCAGCCGGATTAAAACCATCGCTGCAATTGTTTTACTCACATGAGCATTATCTGCGCGGTTATCAATATTTACTTCTGCGCTGCCAGCGCCTCCTTCACCCAGCCATCGAACTGCTGCTGGTGGGCTTTGATCCAGCCATCAACGTGGCCCTGAATATCGCCTTCTGAGGCTTTGCCGTCATGCATAATGGCGTTCTGGGCGTTAATATCTGCCACTGGCAACTGCATAATGGCAAACAGTTTGGCTGCCGCCGGATTTTTCTCGGCCCAGGCTTTGTTGGCAACGATATGCATGGTGCTGACCGGGAAGCCGTAATTCGCGCCATTCGGCAGCTTGGTGTCGGCATTTTTATCGCCCGGCAGTGCGGAGAACGGTACCTGCAACCAGACCACATCTTTCCCCGGCTTCAGTTCGTTACTCACCCAGTACGGCGTCCAGGTGTAGTAAAACACCGGCTTACCCTCTTTGTAACGACTGATGGTGTCGGCCATCATCGCCGCATAGTTCCCCTGATTATGCGTCACGGTGTTGGTCAGTTCATACGCAGCAAGCTGGTGGTTGATGGCTCCTTCGCAGCCCCAGCCAGGATTACAGCCGGTTAAATCCGCTTTGCCATCGCCGTTGGTATCGAACAGTTTAGCGATCTTCGGATCTTTCAGTTGCGCGATGTTGGTGATTTTGTACTGGTCGGCAGTTTTCTTATCGATCAGGTAACCCTGCGCCGCGCCGTTAACAAATACCCCTTCGCGATAAAATTTCTTATCGCCACCGGCAGCTTCGTACATGTTGTCATGCAGCGGCGTCCAGTTCACGGCGGTGAAGGTTGCATCGCCGGAAGCAAGCGAGGTGTAGCCAACGTTGTAATCCACTTCGCTGGGTTTATTGACGGTATAACCTAATTTCTCCAGCGCACGACTCACCAGCAGCGTCTGGAAGGTTTCTTCAGTGATGGTGCTCTGAACTGGATTAACAGTAATGCCTTTGCCCGGCAGATCGGCAGCAAAAGTTTGTGTAGAGATAAGCGTGGCAAACGCTGTCGCAAAAAGTACGCTATGTCGCATTGTTATTCCTTTTTTTGGCAGGGTGATATGCCCGGCGTCACCGGGCAAGTGCAGAGTTACTTAATGAATGGACGGGTCAGCAGACCGACAGGGCCAGTGGTGTACCAGCGACGGTTGCCGCGGCTGCGTGAGTCACGCCCAACGGCCTGCGTCAGGCGATCGAGGATAATGGCGAGGATCACAATCCCGACACCGCCTACGGTGGCAAGCCCCATATCCAGACGACCGATACCGCGAAGTACCATCTGACCCAGCCCGCCGACGGCAATCATCGAGGCAATGACCACCATAGAAAGGGCCAGCATCAGCGTCTGGTTAACGCCCGCCATAATGGTAGGCATCGCCAGCGGTAACTGAACTTTGAACAGCATCTGGTGCGGGCTGGCACCGAATGAGCGCGAGGCTTCAATCAGATCCGCCGGAACCTGGTTAATCCCCAGAATAGTCAGACGGATAATCGGCGGCAGCGCAAAGATGATCGTCACCACCACGCCCGGCACGTTACCGATACCAAACAGCATGACGATTGGCACCAGATAAACAAACGCCGGCGTGGTCTGCATGGCATCAAGCAGTGGACGAATAATTTTCGCCGCTCGCGGACTTCTCGCCAGCCAGATCCCCAACGGCAAACCGATGACGATACAGAACAGCAGGGCGGTTAACACCAGCGCCAGGGTAACCATGGCCTGCGACCAGGCACCGATTGCGCCGATGGCAACCAGCGAAACCAGCGTCGCAACACCCATTCCTACCCCGGAAATTTGCCAGGCGATGAGAGCGAAAACGATAATCGCCACCGGCGCGGGCATCCCCAGCAGCAATTGCTGGAAACCGTTGAGGATGTAATCGACCGGAACGCGCACGCCCTGGAAGACGGGACGGAAATGGGTAACGACCCAGTCGATCCCTTCAGTGACCCAACTGTCGAGCGGGATCAGCGTCTTATGGAACGGATCGAGAATATTAAAATGCTCGGCGTTTGGCGCAGGCGTGCTGGTCAGCCAGTCGGCGCCACCACCGTCAGTCGGTGTAGCAGCCGGTGTACCCCAGGCATCTGCGGATTGTGCGGCACTGTCCGCCGCTGGCGTGGTATCCCACGGATTATTTTGATCAGCCATTATTTACCCCCTCACGATCTAAAGCGCGCAGCAGCATTCCTTTCGAAATGATGCCGACATACTGTTGGTCCTCGTCGACCACGGGCACCGCACAGGGCGCCTGTCCGACATGAGAGAGCAACTCGCTAAGAGGCGTTTGCGCATCGACCGCTAACGGCGCATCAATCAGTGCTGCATCAAGACCTTGCTGCTGCGTTAATGCGGCCTTAAGCGAATCGATAGACACTGCGCCGATAAACTTATTACCGCGTTCGATAACGTAGCCATATTCGCGATCTTCATCCTGCAATAATTTCAGTGCCGAACGCGGGCCGAAGCCAGGGGTTTTACGAATTAAGCCATTAGGGCTACGGCGGGCAATATCTTTCGCACTGAATACTTGACTAATATCGACGCCACGGAAGAAGGTGCGGACATAATCATTCGCTGGATTATTGAGAATTTCATCCGGTGTGCCGACCTGTACCACTTCACCATTTTGCATAATGGCAATTCGGTCGCCAATACGCATGGCTTCATCGAGATCGTGGGAAATAAAGACAATGGTACGCTGATGTTTCGCCTGTAATTTTACCAGCTCATCCTGCATCTCGGTGCGAATTAATGGATCGAGCGCCGAGAAGGCTTCGTCCATTAATAATATATCCGGATTAATCGCTAACGCGCGGGCTAATCCCACACGTTGACGCATCCCGCCAGAGAGTTCGTCCGGGTAGCTGTGGGCATAATTTTCCAGCCCGACCTGACGCAGTGCATCAATGGCTTTTTCCCGGCGTTCTTCGGCATTAATTCCGGCCAATTCCATACCGAACGCAGTATTGTCCAGCACGGTCATATGCGGCATTAAGGCAAAGGACTGGAAGACCATCGCAATCTTTTTTCTGCGCACCTCACGGAGTTCGGCGTCGGATATTTTGGCAATATCCACACCGTCAATCAGCACTTGCCCGCGGGTGGGTTCAATCAGGCGATTGAGAAGGCGTACCATTGTGGATTTACCCGAACCGGATAATCCCATGATGACAAATATCTCGCCTTCTTCAATGGCCAGACTGGCGTCTTTTACGCCAAGCGATAGCCCAGTTTTTTCCAGAATTTGTTCTTTTGAAAGTCCTTGTTCGATATATTTGAAAGCTCGCTGTGGATGCTCGCCAAATATTTTATAAAGATTTTTAATTTCTAATTTAATTGCCATGCAATAGAAAGATTCCTGTTATTTGTTTATGTCGATATATTACCCAATGGAAATAGTCACTTTTTTCTACCCTAACATACTGAGAATCTGAGGCAACCCCTGATGACAAATGTGGCATGAATATTGATACGAGCAAATTGCCGGAATTTCCCGTGATATAAGGGCTGAGAGCAAATCGAGAAAAGTTGATATTTTTTGTTATAGATAGCGAAAAAACGCCTGAATATTGTAGTTTCAGGCGAATAATGCAACAGAGAGTCAGTGTAGATCACCACAAATTATTTGCGTGATATAAAGCTATACTCTAAATAATTCGAGTTGCAGGAAGGCGACAAGCGAGTGAATCCCCATGAGCTTACATAAGTAAGTGACTGGGGTGAGCGAACACAGACGCAGCACATGCAACTTGAAGTATGACGAGTATATTTGGCGGGAATTATTTCCCTGCTGCGGGTAGTGATATTTTTGGAAAATAACCCAGTCAGAAATTCCAGTCTTCATCTTCTGTTTCAACCGCTTTCCCCATCACATAAGAGGAGCCTGAACCGGAAAAGAAATCGTGATTTTCATCGGCATTCGGCGAAAGCGCGGCGAGGATTGCCGGATTCACTTCCGCCATTTCTGCGGGAAATAACGGTTCGTAGCCCAGATTCATCAACGCCTTATTGGCGTTGTAACAGAGAAACGCTTTTACATCGTCAGCCCACGGGGTTTCGGCGTACAGCTCATCGGTGTATTGCAACTCGTTGTCGTAGAGTTCCAGCAACAAATCGAAGGCGAAATTCTTCAACTCTTCACGTTGTGCCTGGGAGATCTTTTCCAGGCTTTTCTGATATTTATAGCCGATGTAGTAACCGTGCACTGCTTCATCGCGGATAATCAGACGGATCAGATCGGCGGTATTGGTTAGCTTTCCGCGGCTGGAAAAATACATCGGCAGCCAGAAACCGGAATAGAACAAAAATGATTCAAGAAAGACACTGGTGATTTTCTTTTTCAGCGGATTATCACCGCGATAATGTTGCTGAATAATCTGAGCTTTTCGCTGCAACGGTGCGTTTTCTTCACTCCAGGTGTAGGCGGCATCGACATCTTTGGTCTGGCACAACGTCGAGAAAATCGAACTGTAAGAGCGGGCATGAACCGCTTCCATAAAGCTGATATTCGATAATACCGCCTCTTCATGAGGCGTGAGCGCATCGGGCATCAGCGAAGGCGCGCCGATAACATTTTGCAGCGTGTCGAGCAGCGTCAGGCCAGTAAAAACGCGCATCGTCAGTTGCTGTTCTACGACACTTAATGTCTGCCACGCAGGAATATCGTTCGATAGTGGCACCTTTTCTGGTAGCCAGAAATTGCTGGTCAGGCGATTCCACACCTCCAGATCTTTATCGTCTGCTATCTTGTTCCAGTTGATGGCGCTGATACGTGAGAGTTTCATAGATATTCCTTAAAGCCGGACTCATCAGGCTCCGATTTTTGGCAATGTGCGCTTTGTTCCTGCCGGATGCGGCGTGAACGCCTTATCCGACCTACAAAATCATGCAAATTCAATATATTGCAATTATTTTTCAGTCTCTTAGAGCGAGCAGGAGACGCAGCCTTCAATTTCAGTGCCTTCCAGCGCCATCTGACGCAGGCGAATGTAATAGAGCGTTTTGATACCCTTGCGCCAGGCGTAAATCTGCGCTTTGTTGATATCGCGAGTGGTGGCGGTATCGGGGAAAAATAGCGTCAGCGACAGCCCCTGATCGACATGGCGGGTCGCTTCGGCGTAGGTGTCGATGATCTTTTCTGCGCCAATTTCGTAAGCATCCTGATACAGCGCCAGATTTTCGTTAGTCATAAACGGGGCAGGGTAGTAAACGCGTCCTGTTTTGCCCTCTTTGCGTATCTCTACTTTCGCCACAATCGGATGAATACTCGACGTGGCATGGTTGATATAAGAGATGGAACCGGTTGGCGGCACCGCCTGGAGATTCTGGTTGTAAATGCCGTAGCGCATCACGTCGTCGCGCAGCTGCGCCCACATCTCACGGGTAGGTAACGTAATTCCGCTGCGGGCAAACAGTTCGCCAACTTTCGCCGTTTTCGGCTGCCAGTTACCTTGCAGATATTGGCTAAAATATTCACCACTGGCATAGCGTGACTGTTTGAACCCGGCGAAGGTTTCACCGCGTTCGTGCGCCAGCAACATCGAGGTACGCAGTACGTGCCAGGTGATGGTATAGAAATAGAGATTGGTGAAATCCAGTGCTTCCGGTGAACCATAAGCGATGCCTTCGCGCGCCAGATAACCGTGTAAATTCATCTGCCCCAGTCCGATGGCGTGTGAGGCGGCATTTCCGGCTTCGATGGACGGCACGCTGCGGATATGACTCATATCTGACACCGCTGTTAAACCGCGTACTGCAATCTCTACCGTGCGGGCAAAGTCGGGGGAATCCATGGTGTGGGCAATATTCAACGAACCTAAATTGCAGGAAATATCATGGCCTGTGCGGGCATAGTCGAGATTCTCGTCATACTCTGAGGCACTGTTAACCTGCAAAATTTCTGAGCAGAGATTGCTCATATTTATGCGCCCGGCGACAGGGTTAGCACGGTTAACCGTGTCTTCATACATGATGTACGGATAGCCGGACTCAAACTGAATTTCTGCCAGTCGCTGGAAGAAATCACGGGCGTTGATGTATTTTTTGCAGATGCGTTCATCGGCAACCAGTTCGTCATAGTGTTGGCTGATGGCGATATCGGCAAATGGCTTGCCATAAACTCGCTCAACGTCATAAGGCGAAAACAGTGCCATCTGCGCATTCTCTTTTGCCAGATGGAAAGTGATATCCGGGATCACCACGCCCAGGGACAGCGTTTTAATGCGGATTTTTTCGTCGGCATTTTCCCGTTTTGTATCGAGAAAACGCAGAATATCGGGATGATGGGCATGTAAATAGACTGCGCCAGCACCCTGACGCGCGCCGAGCTGGTTGGCATAGGAAAATGCGTCTTCCAGCATTTTCATCACCGGAATTACGCCAGAAGATTGATTTTCAATACGTTTAATTGGCGCGCCCGTTTCCCGTAGATTCGACAGCAAAAATGCCACGCCGCCGCCGCGTTTCGACAGTTGCAGTGCGGAATTTACCGCCCGGCCAATCGACTCCATATTGTCTTCAATACGCAGCAGAAAACAGGAAACCAGTTCGCCGCGCTGCTGTTTACCGCAGTTGAGGAATGTTGGCGTGGCAGGCTGAAAGCGTCCTGACAGCATCTCATCAGTCAGTTGCGTCGCCAGTGTTTCATCGCCTTGTGCCAGCGTCAGCGCCACCATCGTTACTCGATCGGCAAAATCTTCCAGATAACGCTTACCGTCGAATGTCTTTAATGTATAGCTGGTGTAAAACTTCCATGCTCCGAGGAATGTCTGAAAACGAAAACCGCTGGCGTGCGCGTGGGCAAACAGCGTAATGACAAAGTCGCGAGAGTAGCGATTAAGAACGCTTTCATCATAGTAACCTTCGTTGACCAGCCAGTTCAGGCGCTGCTGCTGGCCACTGAAGGTCACACTGTTCGGGCGCACATGCGTCGCCATAAAGGCGTCAACGGCCTGGCGATCTTTATCGAACTGAATGCGACCTGCGCTATCGTAAAGGTTAAGCATCGCATTCAGCGCGTGGTAATCCATCGTTTCCTGCGTCAGGCGTTCTGCGGTTGTCGTTGCCAAAATTCGGTTACTCCTTTACGAACGTTTTCGATATCGCTTTGCGTACCCATGAGTTCAAAGCGGTATAGCCACGGCACGCCGCATTTTTGAGCAATCACATCTCCGGCGCGGCCATACGCCTCACCAAAGTTGCGATTACCCGAAGCAATCACGCCGCGCAGCAACGCCCGGTTGTGCTCGTCGTTTAAAAAGCGAATTACCTGTCGTGGCACCGCACCAGCCGTACCGCCGCCGCCGTAAGAGGGCACGATCAGGATATAAGGCTCGTCTACCTGAATCCGTTCCCGCTCATTGAGCGGGATGCGCACCGCGGGCAGCCCTAAACGTTCGATAAAACGCTGCGTATTTTCGGAGCTGCTGGAAAAGTAGACGAGCTGGCTCATGCACTGGCCGCGTGTGGCGCTGGATGCAGACGGTTGATCATGTCCGGGCGGAAGCCAGACCAGCTAAGATCGCCAGCAATTACCACCGGTAACTGGCGAAAGCCCTGAGCACGCAACGTTTCTGCTGCTTCAGGGACGTGATCGACATTAATCATTTCAAAGTCAAAGCCCCGGTTTTCCATCGCCCGTTTGGTGGCGTGGCACTGAACGCAATCGTTACGAGTGTAAATAGTAATGCGCATGATTCGTATTTCCGTTTAAAATGAAGATACGGCGCGATGATACGCGTCGGGTTGTCTCTCTGTTGATACAGAGATACTAGATGTGGTTGAAAAAAGATTCAACCATACAAGATATGGGAATTTTAGATTGATTACGCCACCGCTGAATGGCTCAACGGGGTAGGGGATTTTGTGTTTTTTGGCCGGGCGAATACCCGGCATCAAGAAGTTACATGCGCATGGAAACGGCCAGACGGTTAAAACAATTCATCAGCCCGATGGCAAACGTTAAGTCGCTGATCTCTGCTGCACTGAAATATTCAAGCAAAGGCTGATAAACCTCGTCTTCCGCATGGGTTCGGGCAATATCGGTCACCGATTCCGCCCATGCCAGCGCCGCCCGCTCGCGATCGTCAAAATGATGGCTTACGCGCCAGCCTGCCAGGGCGTCCAGTTTGTGCTGCGGCACACCGGATTTGCGTAATGCTTTGCTGTGCATCTCCAGACAAAATGCGCAGCCATTGATTTGCGAGACGCGCAAATAAATTAACTCCATCAGCGTGGTATCCAGCGCGCTATTTTCCAGTGCCGTTTTGGCCTGCACCAGTGCGTTATACACTGCCGGGCTAAGTTCGTAGTAAGGCTGACGTAATGTAGTCATACAGTTTCTCCTCTTATTAACGCCCGCAATGTAGCACTATAATGGACTGCTAAAGAGAGCCATAAATTACGTAAAAAAGCAGACCATATGCCACGTTATCAGGATATCGCCCGTCAGTTAAAAACGGCTATTGAGCAAGGGGAACTGAAACCTGGTGCAAGGCTACCTTCGAGTCGTACCTGGTCGCAGGAACTGGGTGTGTCTCGATCCACTGTCGAAAATGCGTATGCTGAGTTGGTGGCGCAAGGATGGCTGGTCAGGCGGGGACAGGCTGGCACATTTGTCAGTGAGCAGATACATCCGCAACAATCTGCTGTGGATGTCGTGGCTTTTGCTGGTGAAAGTCAGCAGCCACTGCCATTTCAATTGGGATTACCCGCACTCGATCTCTTTCCGCGAGAGCAGTGGGCGCGGGTGATGGGGCGTCGCCTTCGTACCCAGACGCGTTTTGATTTGGCATTAGGCGATGTCTGCGGTGAGGCGGCGTTGCGCGAGGCAATAGTTGATTACTTACGCGTTTCACGCGGGATTGATTGTCAGCCAGAGCAGGTCTTTATCACTCATGGTTATGCGGCCTCAATGGCTTTAATTCTGCACGCGCTGGCGAAACCGGGAAACGGGATGTGGATGGAAGATCCCGGCTTTCCACTGATTCGCTCGATTGTCACTCGCCACGGTGTGGAAATTTTACCGGTGCCGGTTGATGACAACGGACTGGATGTCACAAGCGGAATACAAAATTATCCTGATGCGCGTTTTGCTCTGATTACTCCGGCACACCAGAGCCCGCTGGGCGTGGCGCTCTCTTTAGCGCGCAGGCACCAGATGCTGGAATGGGCAGAACGTAGTCAGGCATGGATTATTGAAGATGATTATGACAGTGAGTTTCGCTATCACGGTAAGCCGTTACCGGCACTAAAAAGTCTCGACGCACCGCAGCGGGTGATTTATGCCGGAACATTCAGCAAAGCGCTATTTCCTGCATTGCGCTGTGCGTGGCTGGTGGTGCCGGTGGAGCAGATTACGCAATTCCGGCAACAGGCGTCACTGGAGCCATGTGCGGTACCCGTACTGTGGCAGAACACACTGGCAGATTTCATTCGTGAGGGGCATTTCTGGCGGCATCTGAAGAAAATGCGTCAGCACTATGCTCAACGTCGGCAGTGGATTGAGCAGGCGTTGACGCAGCAGGGATTTCAGGTTGTGCCGCAAAAAGGTGGTATCCAGATGGTTATCAGCATGGTGGGCGACGATATTGTCCATGCTCGTAAAGCCAATGCTGCTGGCCTTGCGGTGCAGGCACTTAGCGACTGGCGTATCCGCTCAAATGGGGAAGGAGGATTGCTGCTCTCGTTTACCAATATCGTTAGCGAAAGTATGGCGCAGCAGGTGGCACAACAATTACGCAGCGCCTTAAGTTAAAAACCCCGAAGTCAGGCTTCGGGGCCAGGGACGTGTATTTATTATCATTGTTTCACTACGATTTACGCATGCTTAACAACGCGCCGATAAAAATACCTACCGCAGCAGCTGTTCCCACACTACACCAGGGTCTTTCACGAACAAAAGAGTCTGCGCAGCCAACAGCATCGCGCGCGGCTTGCTGGACGCGAGTTCGACCATGCATCCGCGCCCTGGTTTCTTTCAGTAAAGCCTGAGCTTTACTGCGTGCGGCTTCGGCTTCCCCTTTGGCGTCGCTGCCCCAGGACTTCAATACAGATTCCAGGCTGTCAGCTAATTGATTGACATCATTCTGAATATCCTGCACGCCATCATCGACGTCGTTACGGTTCGGTCTGTTAAACATATGATCTCCCATCAGGATTCAATGTAATTTTCAGTGTAGACCATAATTTTCTTAACAGAGATTCATCGTGGCTTTATGGACTTTTCTGAAAGCGTTGTGAATGCTCAATCAGGTAAGGTAGGGCCGCGGTAGATAATAACGAGGATAAAATATGTATTTACGACCAGACGAGGTGGCGCGCGTACTTGAGAAAGTCGGTTTTACCGTCGATGTGGTAACCCAGAAAGCTTATGGTTATCGCCGCGGGGAAAATTATGTCTATGTTAATCGCGAAGCGCGAATGGGACGTACCGCACTGGTAATTCATCCCACGTTAAAAGAACGTAGTTCGACACTGGCAGAACCGGCTTCCGATATTAAAACTTGCGATCATTACCAGCGGTTCCCGCTCTATTTAGCGGGTGAGCGTCACGAGCATTACGGCATTCCACACGGTTTCAGCTCGCGTGTTGCGCTTGAACGTTATTTACATGGATTGTTTGGCGAAGCCAATTAAAGACGCGACTGGCATTGCCAGTCGCGACAAAGAAGGATCAGGCTTTTACCTGCTGGTAATTGCTGACTTTGAACAGGCGGCGGCAGTAATCAAGGAAGTAGCCATAGACCGCACCCATCAACATCGAAACGACGATGTTTGAACTGACCGCTGCCATAATCTGGTGCCAACCCGCGCCCACGACGAGTAAGATTGCCATATATACCGGTGACTGGAACGTCACATAAGCCAGAATATCCGCAAGATTTTTTACCCAGCCCGACGAGCCAACTTTGCGTGCCATTCGCATAAATAGATCGCGGTACATACCGTATGGCCATGCAATTAAGATGTTCACCGGAATCGCTACCAGTCTGGAATAAAGGGACTGTTCGAAGCTCATTCCGGAGAGAAATACTTCGATAAACATGTTCACGACAGAACAGTAAACAACCATCGCGAACGTATCTGCTACTGCATGACGCAAGCGTGACTGCGGTGAGAACATGCCCATGCTCCTTAATAAACGCGAAATCGGATGAATGTGAATGCAGTGGTTTAAATTACCGTTTGCACTTTCGCATAGCGTATATCGCTGGCTATGACTTATCAATTAGTGAAAAATTTTTATTTCCTTGGTTTTTGTAGATAAAATATTCCGTAGTGGCGCATTTTTTGTACATTCTGGGTTTTTTTATGTCTTAAAATATAATGTTATTTTAAATCATTATGTTATGACGTAGTTCAGATGTCTTTTGGCAGAGTGATCAAGGTGTGTTTACGCAGCAAAGCGTAGAGAATTCGGCTTAGGAGCGCGCCTGGCCTCATTCAGCATCTTTTATGTTGTAAAGCCTGTAATGGCAGCACAAAGTTTCAGGTTTGAATAATTAATATGTATTCTTTTTATATGCATATTTATGCTGGTTGCGTGTTCCATTATCGGCCGGGAGGTTGTATCGTACGCCGGAACACTCGCCAGTCGCTGTAATAAGTAAGTTAAATGGCTGCTATATAATTTGCATATAAGCATTAATGTGTCAGCAAATAACGCACGAAATAATATCCCTTCGCGATTGTAAATATATTAAATTTTGTGGAAATATAATAAGTGATCGCTTACACTACGCGGCGAAATACTTTTTGTTTTGGCGTTAAAAGGTTTTCTTTATTATGTCTGTAATGTTACAAAGCTTAAATAACATCCGCACCCTTCGTGCAATGGCTCGCGAATTCTCCATTGACGTTCTTGAAGAAATGCTCGAAAAATTCAGGGTTGTCACTAAAGAAAGACGTGAAGAAGAAGAACAGCAGCAGCGTGAACTGGCAGAACGCCAGGAAAAAATTAGCACCTGGCTGGAGCTGATGAAAGCTGACGGTATTAACCCGGAAGAGTTATTAGCTGACGGCACAGCTGCACCGCGTGCAGGTAAAAAGCGTGAACCGCGTCCAGCAAAATATAAATTCACCGACTTCAATGGTGAAACCAAAACCTGGACCGGTCAGGGCCGTACGCCGAAGCCAATTGCTCAGGCGCTGGCAGAAGGTAAATCTCTCGACGATTTCCTGATCTAATCCCTGGCGCCGGATGCCGCCTCTATGGCGCATCCGGCGTTGCTTCTCAAGTTCGCTGATTCCACGGCATCTTATCTAATAGCCTTGCCATCCCGCAAAAACCACTGATTCCTGCAAACATTAATCCTGCGCCGACAAATCCACTTAATAAGAAGAAGCTGCTATTAATGGCATAACCCAGTACGACGCCGATTAATATTAAGCCGCCAGCGGCGATCTGTACCTGACGCATTAATGGCAAAGGTTGAGATTTATTTTCTGCTACCGGCAATCCCGCTTTTTTCCAGCCATCGATCCCATCTTCCAGTAAAAAGACCTCTGCGGGGGCGGCAATCGCTGCTAATTTATCGGCGTTATTGCTGGTGCGTTTACCTGCCTGGCAGTGGAATATAATTTGTTCGCTACGCAATTTATCCGGAAGACCAGACTGTTCTATCACGGATAATGGTGCCAGACAGGCTGCTGGAATATGTTCACGAAGATATTCGTCGGCATCACGAATATCGATTAACTTTGCACCACGCGCGATTAATTCTTGCGCGTCATGCGGTGAAATTGTTATCAAAGCCATCGTCACTCCTTACGGACAATAGATATTTTTCAGGGTGGCGATAATGGCATTTACCGCCTCATTTTTAATGGAATAAAGAATGCGTTGGGCGTCCCGCTGGCTGTCAATAAGTCCCTCGTCACGCATGCGAGCCAGATGCTGTGACGTGGCGGAGGCGCTAAGTCCGGTAATGCGAGCCAGTTCTCCGGCGCTGGTCCCTGGTGACCCGCAAAGCATGCACAGAATCAACAACCGTTTGGGGTGACTCATTGCTTTCAGTAAGGCCGCAGCCTGTTCGGCGCTGGCCTGTAGTTGGGCGAGTTCAGTCATAGTTATTTAAGTATTTTCTAAATTAAGTGAATTCTAAACTAAAAATGCAACGTATACCAGCGTCAGCAGCGTAAATGAGGGTAAACGCGTAGGCTGAAACTGGCTGGTTCCGCTAAAATTATTACGCTTAAGAGATAAAATCTCTTTTTAAACAATGGTTAATTTTCTTATAGGGAGTAAATATGGGTTTCTGGAGAATCGTCATCACCATCATTTTGCCGCCGCTCGGCGTGCTGCTTGGCAAAGGATTTGGCTGGGCGTTCATCATTAATATCTTGTTGACGCTGCTTGGGTATATCCCTGGTTTAATTCACGCTTTCTGGGTGCAAACCCGCGATTAACTCTGTGCTTACTCCGCGGCGTTAGTGCGCCGCGTTCCTCTGCTACACTTTCTGAGTGTTTCCGTTAACGAACGAGGTAACTATGGGTCTGTTCAATTTTGTGAAAGATGCCGGAGAAAAGCTCTGGGATACAGTTACTGGTCAGCATGATAAAGACGATCAGGCGAAGAAGGTGCAGGAGCATCTGAACAAAACCGGCATTCCAGATGCCGATAAAGTAAATATCCAAATTACCGATGGCAAAGCGACGGTGACTGGTGATGGTTTGAGCCAGGAAGCGAAGGAAAAAATCCTTGTTGCGGTGGGGAATATTTCTGGTATCGCCAGCGTCGACGATCAGGTAAAAACTGCGACACCAGCCACTGCCAGCCAGTTTTATACCGTTAAGTCTGGCGACACGCTTAGCGCCATTTCCAAACAGGTCTACGGTAACGCCAATCTGTACAATAAAATCTTCGAAGCGAATAAACCGATGCTGAAAAGCCCGGATAAAATTTATCCGGGACAAGTGTTGCGTATTCCAGAGTAATGGCGGTTAGTCCGCCATCGCCTGCTGGATAATGGGAATCGGCGTCAGCAAATGCTGGCGCATTAACTCACTGGCGCGCGCGGTATCTCGCGCCAGGACGGCTTCGGTTAAAATTTGATGTTGGTTGTGTTTATCTTCCAGCATTTCCACGGAAAGTACCGTTCGCCGCAGCCAGATGAAGCGATAGCGCGCCGCCAGATCAAACAACCGTTCACGCATTTGCAGCAAATAGTGAGAACCACAGCCTGTCACAATTGCAGTATGAAACGCCTGATGACGCAGATCCCACTCATCAAGCATTTTCTCACTGGCGTCACAGGCCTCAAGCTTACTGAGCAGATGCGCCTTCGCAAGAACGTCAGCCTCCCACTCATCGCCACCGCGGGCAATCGCCAGACTCACTAGCATTGCTTCCATATTGGCGCGGGCATCGAAAATATCGAGCAACTCCTGCTCTGACATAGAGGCCACCCGATACCCTTTTTGATTCACCACCGTGACCAGTCGTTCTGCCACCAGTTGCGAAAGCGCTTCCCGCAACGGCCCAACGCCAAGTGCATAACGCGATGTCAGCAAACTCATCCGTAATTTTTCATCCGGCTGAAAATTGCCGCGAATAATATCGTTCTTCAGCCAGCGATAGCCATCCAGAGACGTAATGGTCATGGTGTGACTCCTGATCATTATCAGCGCGTATTATGAATGGGTGTTTTTTGCCACATTATCAGCTTTTTCCAGCGCGCCATAATTGGCACGGTACAGATAATCCCTATCGCTAATAAGCCGGTGGAGATCACTTCTAACTGTTGCGCTGGACGGAATAGCATTACCACCAACACAAAAGTAATAAAGCCAATCACCAGCCAGGTGAGCCACGGATAAAGCCACATTCGCAGGCGAATTTCACCGCCTTCCGCCAGCAGGATTTTACGCATTCGTAATTGTGAAACGGCGATGACTAAATAAACCAGCAGGGCGATAGCGCCGGAGCTGTCGATCAGGAATTTAAACACTTTAGCAGGTGCGTAATAGTTCACTACCACCGTTAAAAATGCCGCACCGGTCGAGAGTAATACTGCCACGTACGGGGTTTTACTGCGGTTAATTTTACCCATTACCGCGGGCGCATCACCGCGACGGCTTAAGGAGTAGAGCATTCTTGACGCGGTATACAGCGCCGAGTTCAGGCAACTGGTTACCGACAGCAAAATAACGCAATCCATAATGAATTTGGCGTGCGGAATATTCAGCAGTTCCAGCACGGAACGGTATGAGCCCACGGTTTTCAGTCCGGGCATATTCCACGGAATTAAGGCCACGACGACAAAAATAGAACACAAATAGAAAATTGAGATACGCCAGATAACTGAGTTGGTGGCGCGAACAATATGTTTATCCGGCGTGTCGGATTCTGCGGCGGCGATGGTGACAATTTCCGCGCCCATAAACGAGAACATGGTGATCAGCATCGCGCTTAATACCGCCCCGAAGCCGTTGGGCATAAAGCCGCCGCTATCCCATAATCTTGAAATACCGCTCACTTCTGCATATGGGTAAAAACCGCTAATCGCCACTGCGCCGAGGAAAATAAATGCCAGGATGGCAATCACTTTGCATATCGCCAGCCAGAACTCAAATTCTCCGTAGTTTTTAACGCTTAATAAATTACTGCCGGTTAAGGCGAGGGTGATAACGAGGGAAAATAACCAGATGGGAATACCGGGAACCCACGAGTGCAGGATCATGGCGGCGATGTTGGCTTCCAGAGGTATAACCAGTACCCAAAACCACCAGTACAGCCAGCCGATGGTATAGCCCGCCCAGCGGCCAATAGCTTTATCGGCATAGGTGGAAAAGGAGCCGGTGTCGGGCGTGGCTACTGCCATTTCCGCCAGCATCCGCATAATCATAACCACCAGTAGCCCGGCGAACAGATAGGCCAGCAATACCGCCGGGCCTGCTTCGGCGATGGCGACACTGGAACCGACAAACAGACTTGCGCCGATAACACCGGCAATAGACAACATGGTGACGTGGCGTGATTTCAGCCCGCCGCCTAACTCATGTGATTGCGATGATTGCCCCATCCTGAATCCTCTCGAAAGTGTGTCACTTGGGAGAGCGCCCCGACATTTCCCGCGTCGGGTCACGCGTTTAATTGTTATTGATTCTTTTTGCCGGAGAGCGGCTCCGCCTTATCCGGCCGACATAGATTTATTCCTGTTCACGTACAGATTGTCGGATGCGGCGTAAACGCCTTATCCGACCTGGATTCCCGTAGGCCGGACAAGACGCAAAGCGTCGCCTCCGGCATGGGTACGGACTTACTGTTTCGCCTCAGCAAAACACTGGCTGATGATATCCAGACCCTGCCGGATCTGAGCGTCTTCAATGGTGAGCGGTACCAGGATGCGCAGCACGTTGTAATACGGGCCGCAGGAGAGAAGAATCAGGCCCTTATCGCGGGCGCGCGCCACGATCTCGGCGGTGAGTTTGGCGTTCGGTTTACTGTGATCGCCATCTTCAAACAGTTCGATGGCGATCATCGCCCCCAGCCCACGTACGTCGCCGATCTCCGGGTGTTTTTCGGCGATCGCCAATAACCCTTCTTTCAGCTTTTGCCCCAGGTCGTTGGCTTTTTGCAGCAGATTTTCCTGCTCGAACACCTTCAACACTTCCAGCGCCGCCACGCAGGCAATCGGGTTACCCGCATAGGTGCCGCCAAGGCCGCCCGGTGCGACAGCGTCCATCACTTCGGCACGCCCGGTGACGCCCGCCAGCGGGAAGCCGCCCGCGATGGATTTCGCAAAGGTGGTGAGATCCGGCGCAACGCCCATCTGCTCCATCGCAAACAGCGTGCCGGTACGCCCCGCGCCGCTCTGCACTTCATCGGCAATCAGCATGATCCCGTGTTCGTCACACAGCGCGCGTAAACGCTGCATAAAGGCTGGCGTCGCGGCGTAGAAACCGCCTTCGCCCTGAACGGGCTCAATCACGATGGCGGCGATATCTTCCGGCGCCGCGTCATTTTTGAAGATTCGGTGGATACTGGCGATAGCGTCATCCTCGCTGATGCCATGCAGCGGGCAAGGATAAAGCGCGCGATAAACATGCCCCGGCATCAGCCCCATCCCCGCAGAGTACGGATTCACCTTGCCGGTCAGCGCCAGTGTGTAATGCGTGCGCCCGTGATACGCGCCGCTAAAGGCAATGGTGCCGCTACGTTTGGTGGCGGCGCGGGCTATTTTCACCGCGTTCTCCACCGCTTCCGAACCCGTGGTGACCAGCAGCGTTTTTTTGGCAAAATCGCCCGGCACCTTCTGATTCATAATCTCGCACAGCTCCAGATACGGCTCGTAAGCCAGTACCTGGAAGCAGGTGTGCGACAGTTTTTTCAACTGCGCTTCCACCGCGGCAACCACCTTCGGATGCAGGTGCCCGGTATTGAGCACCGCAATCCCGCCCGCGAAATCAAGATACTCACGGCCTTCAACGTCCCACACCCGGCAGTTTTCCGCGCGGTCAGCGAAAATCGGGTGAATTTGCCCAACGCCACGGGGGATCGCCTGACTGCGGCGCTGCATTAACTCTTTATTGCTGCTCATTCGCGTTCTCCAGTTAAAGACCGATGCACATATATTTGATTTCTAAGTAATCTTCGATGCCATACTTCGAACCTTCACGACCCAGACCCGAGGCTTTGATACCGCCGAACGGGGCGACTTCATTGGAAATAATGCCGGTATTGATGCCGACGATGCCGTACTCCAGCGCCTCGCCCACGCGGAAGACGCGGCTTAAATCACGGGCGTAGAAATAGGCGGCAAGACCAAACTCGGTGTCATTGGCCTGCGCAATCACATCAGCTTCATCTTTAAAGCGGAATAGCGGGGCGAGGGGGCCGAATGTCTCTTCTTTCGACACTTTGGCGTTGGCCGGAACGTCCACCAGAATGGTCGGCTGGAAGAAGTTGCCGCCGCGTTCGTGCGCTTTACCACCGCAAACCACGCGTGCGCCTTTCTCCAGCGCATCGGCAATATGCTCTTCCACTTTTGCTACCGCTTTTTCATCGATCAGCGGCCCGATGGTGACGTCTTTATCCAGCCCGTCGCCGATGTGCAGTTTGCTCACCGCCTGCTGCAATTTTTCGGCAAAACGGTCATACACGCCGTCCTGCACGTATAAACGGTTGGCGCAAACGCAGGTTTGCCCGGCGTTGCGGAATTTCGAGGCCAGCGCGCCTTCCACGGCTTTATCGAGATCGGCATCGTCAAAGACGATAAACGGCGCGTTGCCGCCGAGCTCCAGCGACACTTTTTTGATGTCTTTCGCGCACTGTTCCATTAACTGGCGGCCAATTTCGGTCGAGCCGGTAAACGACAGTTTGCGTACCAGCGGGTTGCTGGTCAGTTCATTACCGACCGCGCCTGCCGAACCGGTGACCACGTTAAACACGCCAGCCGGAATGCCCGCGCGAATCGCCAGTTCCGCCAGTGCCAGCGCAGAGAACGGCGTCTGACTGGCGGGCTTCAGCACCATGGTGCAGCCTGCCGCCAGCGCCGGACCAGCTTTGCGGGTAATCATCGCCGCCGGGAAGTTCCACGGCGTGATGGCGGCGGTAACGCCAATCGGCTGCTTGATAACAATCAGGCGTTTATCGGCCTGATGACCGGGAATGGTGTCGCCATAAATACGTTTGCCTTCTTCGGCAAACCACTCAATAAAGGAGGCGGCGTAGCTGATTTCGCCTTTCGCTTCAGCCAGCGGTTTGCCCTGTTCGAGGGTCATCAGGCGCGCTAAATCGTCCTGATGCTCCATCATCAAATTGAACCAGTTACGCAGAATGTTGGCGCGTTCTTTGGCGGTGAGCGCACGCCAGGCGGGCAGGGCGCGGTTGGCGGCGTCGATAGCCGCGCGGGTTTCATCCGCGCCCATTTTCGGCACGCTACCCAGCTTGTCGCCGTTCGCCGGATTGGTGACGTCGATGACCTCGCCATTGTTGGCGTCCAGCCATTCCCCGTTAATCAACGCCTGCTGGCGGAATAAGTTACTGTCGTTAAGTTTCATTGTTACGTCCTGTTTTCAAAGGTTATTGATTAAATGCGGCGTGTAAGGCATCCACACTACGTGCCGCTTGCAGCGTGCGTCCGGGGTTACTCTGGCTTGCCAACAGCGTTTGTACCTTGCTGACAATATGCGCACCAATAGGAATTGCTGATGTCGCTGCCGGGGAGGGCGCATTGCAGGTGTGGATCGTGCGCGGGGTGGTGACAAACAGAAAATCGTCAATCAGCTTGCCGTCCGGCGATACTGCCTGCGCCCGCACACCGGCGGGCCAGGGCTGGAGATCGCTTAACGAAAGCCGGGGGCAATACTTTTGCACCAGCCGCAGATAGCCGCTTTTGCACAGCGAGTTTTTCATCTCGCCCAGTCCTGAGCGTAGATGGTTTTGCAGCACCCGGCGAATCCCCGACGAGCCCAAAATCTCCAGTGTGTCACTAAATGAGAAGTCGCGCTTGCGATAGCCTTCGCGTTTGAAAGCCAGCACCGCGTTTGGCCCGACGGTCACGCTGCCGTCGATCATGCGAGTGAGATGAACGCCCAAAAACGGCATTGCCGGATCGGGAATGGGGTAAATCAGGTGGTTAACAATCTGGTTATGCTCCGGCGCAAGGCGAAAATACTCGCCGCGGAACGGGCAGATAATAAAGCCAGGTTCGAGGCCGAGCATTTTCACCAGCCGGTCAGCCATCAGCCCGGAACAGCTAATCAGCGTCGATGCTTCATATTCGCCGCTCTGACGGGTACGTATCACCACGCCGTTTTTATGCTCACTGAGCGCGCTGACTTCGGCGTTATAGATAATCTCACCGCCTCTGGCCTGGAAAATTTTTGCCATCGCCGCCGTTACTTCGCGGTAGCTGACAATGCCGCTGGACGGCACAAAAATGCCGCCGAGCCCGGTGATATTCGGTTCGCGCTCGCGCAGCTCGTCGGCGTTTAACCACTCGCGCTCAATACCGTTCGCCGCTGTGCGTTCCCATAATGCCCGCATCCGCTCCATTTCGAGTTCGGATGTGGCGACCAGCATCTTGCCGCAGTTGTCGTAGCGAATGCCGTTTTGATCGCAAAAGGCTTTGGTGGCGCGGTTTCCCGCCAGGCAAAACTGTGCCTTCAGGCTGCCGGGCGTGTAATAAACCCCGGCATGGATCACGCCGCTGTTGTGGCCTGTCTGGTGACAGGCCGGGCCGGACTCTTTTTCCAGCAACGCAATGCGGGCGTCCGGATAGACATCAATCAGTTGCATGGCGGTCGACATGCCGATGATGCCGCCGCCAATAATCACAAAATCATACATCCGCTCAATTCCTTTGCGCTTACTGATGCGTCTGGTAGTGGTGAGTGGCGTAAGCGAAATAGCCGCGCTGGCGCATCAGTTCACGACGCAGATCCGGATGCGCGGTAAAGCGGTCGCGACCGTGCAGCCAGAACAGGTTGTTAATCAACAGGAATTTGCCAACGGGAACGGGCACAGAAAGAATGCCTTTGCTGGTTTCAATGGCGTCCGAAAGCTCGCTCAACCACACTCCTTCTTCGAAGTCTTTTGGCTGGACGAACTGGTCGATATAGCGCATCACCGGCCGGCCCTGCTGATCGACGTCGAACACAGGATGGAATACATCTTTACTGACGTTTTTACTCGGCGGCGCGGCAAAGCGCATCGGGCGACGTGCCAGCGGATGGCGGAAATAATGGTCCAGATGTTCCCAGTCATCGAGATGCAGCAGCAGCGAGTTTCCGCCCTGCATGTTCTGCTCGTCGATTTTCATCATCAGCACGTAGTCGGTGATCTCTTCAACGTAGGTACCGTCGTTATGCAACTCCATCACACGGTGCGGCTGACGCAGGTAGCTGTCTGAGTTATCGACATTTTTCACTACAAAACGCGCGTAATACTGACCGCTCATGGCATCGAAATTGGAACGGCCAATCAGATGTGCCACCGCCGTTGCCAGTTTCACCATCTCATCAGCCTGCGCAACATCATCGACACCTAACGCGTTGATCAACAGCGCACCTTCAGCGCGGTTTAACAACGTTTTCAACAGCAACGGTTGCAGCTGATTCGCACACAGATCGTCGAGAATTTTGCCTACCCGAAAACGTAGAAACGATTTGTACTCCAGCGCCTGCACTGGCCATTCGGTAACCTGTTCGAGAAACTGTTTGGTCGTCTGTTCGGTGAAGGTGAGTTCCAGCAGACGCGGGGATTGCGCTGACGGGGTGAGGGTGAATCCGCTATAGTTCTGGCCTGAATCGACAGCGTTATTTTGTACGGCGGTCAGTGCATTCATCAGAAGCGATCCTCTTATGAGATGTAGGGTGACATGGCGATGCTCATTTCGTAGCCATAATCTAAAAATATCTACATTTCTGAAAAATGCGCACAAAAGTTACATATTGTTTTCTTATTGTGATCAAAAACAACAAATCAATAACAAAAATGTAAGGGGTAAGAATTGGGATGAAAGGGAATGAATAATTAAAACAATATATTAAGTGTACTTATACTCATTTTCGAACTGGTGGCATTTGTTTAAATGCTATTTAAACTGCTTTTTCAGAGTTCGGAGTTACTTCAACTTACTGAGTTCCGTGTTGACTAATGTGAGTAAGATCAATCGCATCCAACCGATGTTACTTGATGGCATCGATAACAATCTTAATGAACAAACAGATTCCGGGAAGACTGGCTATGGAGGCTAATTTTTCTCTTTCTGGCAACGGGTTAATGACAGTTACCATTTTTCGAGAATCTGATACTGATCTGAGGGATGCTGTATATGTCTGGACTGTAATTGAATGGGGTTTACACACGATGGAATCTGGACCAATAAAAAAGCCCGCATCAGCGCAATGCCGATCAGTTAAGGAT